>DATMAN010000058.1 GCA_035560005.1 Burkholderiales bacterium
GAAACCGGCGAGCTGATCAAGGCCGAGTATGGACCTTGGGTGTTCGCTGCGTTCAGGCTGCTCGCAAGACTGCGCTTTCTGCGCGGCAGCGCGCTTGATCCCTTCGGCTACAGTCGCGAGCGCAAGGTGGAGCGCCAGCTCGTCAGGGACTACGAGGCGGTGATCGAGGAGATTCTCGGAAAGCTCGATGCCGGGAACCACGCACTGGCGGTGCGCATCGCCGGCATTCCGGAAGAAATCCGCGGTTTCGGCCACATCAAGGAACGCAACCTGAAGAAGGCCAAAGCCAAGGAGGCCGAGTTACTGGCCGCGCTGCGCGCGCCGGCGAAGATGCGTACGGCCGCGTAGCCGCCGTCCTTCGTCATCGAGTTTGCACGCGCCCGGGCCGCCTCGCTCGGCCCGCCGAACGAACTGACGCGCCTTCGCCTTCGATGCGTGCGACAGCCCGGTGCCTGGAGTCAGACGAGGCGTCGCGGCGCGATTGCGCAATCCGCGGCACCCGACCGACGACTTCAGCCAATCTGCAGCGCCTGCAGCGCGTGGCGCGCGATCATCTCTTCTTCGTCGGTGGGAACCACCGACACGGTGACGCGGCTGCCCGGCGCGCTGATGATCGGTCCGTTGGCGAGGTTGGCCTTCGGGTCGAGTTCGACACCCAGCCAGCGTGCCTGCTCGCACACCGCGGCTCGAACCGGCGCGGCATGCTCGCCGATGCCGGCGGTGAACACCAGCGCGTCCAGTCCACCCAGGGCAGCGGCCAGCGAACCCAGTTCGCGGGCGATGCGATATACGAAGAGATCCAGCGCGAGGCGCGCGCGCGGATTCGACGAAGCGAGCAGCGTGCGCACGTCGTGCGACACGCCGGAGACTCCGAGCAACCCCGACTCATGATAGAGAAGCCGCGCCACCTCGCGGCTGCTCATCGTGAGCTCGTCCATCAGGTAGAGCAGCACTCCGGGATCGATCGAGCCGCTGCGCGTGCCCATCATCAATCCGTCGAGCGCGGTGAATCCCATAGTCGTGGCGATGCTTCTGCGTGCCTGCATCGCGCACAGGCTCGCGCCGTTGCCCAGATGGGCGACGACGACCCGGCCTTGCGCGCGATCGCCGATGACCCCGGGCAGCCGGCGCGCCACGTATTCGTAGGACAGCCCGTGGAAACCGTAGCGCTTGATGCCCGCATCGGCAAAAGTCTTCGGCAAGGGAAACAGCCGTGCCAGTTCGGGCTGGGTCTGATGGAACTCGGTGTCGAAGCATGCCACCTGCGGCAGTCCGCGCCGCTGCGCCGCCACGGCGCGGATCGCCGCGAGATTGTGCGGCTGGTGCAGCGGTGCGAGCGGCACAAGCGCGTCGAGCGCGCGCAGTACCTCTTCGTCAACGATCACCGGCTGCGCGTAGCGGTCGCCGCCGTGCACCACGCGATGCCCGGCGCCGAGCAGCGCCAATCCTTGGTCGTTGGTTTCGATCCAGTCAAGTGCCAGGGCGATCGCGGCGGCGTGGTCCGCCGCCGGAGGCAAAGGCTGCGTCACCAGCGCGCTGCCGTCGGCATCCCATGCGGCGAACTTCGGATTGGCACCCAGTCCGTCCACCAGTCCGCGCAGCAGGCAAGTCGCCTCGCGCGAGAAGAGCGCGAACTTGATGCTCGAGGAGCCGGCGTTGAGGACGACCAGCGCGTCGCTCACGGTGCTCGCGGGAGCCTCCTGCGCGCCATGAGCAAAGCCACCGCACAGGAGGCAATGCGTGCGGGAATCGGATCCGCCCGGCTGGTGAGCACGATCGGCACGCGCGCACCGAGCACGACCCCGGCGCCTTGCGCGTCGGAGAGATATTCCAGTTGCTTCGCGATCATGTTGCCCGATTCTAGATCGGGTACCACGAGGATGTCGGCGCGGCCGGCGACCGCGGACACGATGCCCTTGGACTTGGCCGCCGCAGCCGACACGGCGTTATCGAAGGCGAGCGGCCCGTCGAGAATGCCGCCGGTGATCTGACCGCGCTCGGCCATCTTGCACAGGGCCGCGGCTTCCAGCGTGGACTTCAGCTTCGGCGTGACGGTCTCCACCGCGGACAGGATCGCGACCTTGGGTTCGGGAATGCCCAGCGTAAGGGCCAGGTCGATCGCGTTCTGCACGATGTCGCGCTTGTCCTCGAGATCAGGGGCGATGTTGATCGCCGCGTCGGTGATGAGCAGAGGCTTCGGATAGGAAGGCACGTCCATCACGAACACGTGACTGATGCGCCGAGCCGTGCGCAAGCCGGAACTGGCGGCGACCACCTCGGCCATCAACTCGTCGGTGTGCAGGCTGCCCTTCATCAGGGCTTCCACGCGCCCGCGGCGTGCCAGCTCGACCGATGCCGCAGCGGAGGCGTGGCTGTGTTCCGTGGCGACCAGTTCGCAGCGCGACAGGTCGGCACCCAGCTCCTGGGCCGCGGCGCGGATCCGGTGTGGCGGGCCGACCAGGATCGGGACGATCAGCCCCGCTTCGGCGGCGGCGAGCGCGCCGCCGAGCGAGTCTTGGTCGCAGGGATGTGCGACCGCCACCGTGATCGGAGACAGGCCCTTGGCCTTGGCGAGCAGTTGATCGTAATGACTCGCCGCCTCGTGCAGCCGTACCGCCGAAAGCGGCATCCGCGGTCGGCGCACCTTCTCGGCAGGCGCGAGAACTTCGGCCGTGCCGCTGATCACGACGCGAGCATCCTGGTTGACGCAGCGGCACTCGAAGATCACGTGTCTGGTGCGTTCGAACTTCTCCTTGACGGTAACCGTCACCGTGAGCGTATCGCCGATGGTGACGGGGTGAGCGAAATGCAGGGTCTGGCTGACGTAGATCGTTCCCGGGCCGGGATACCGGGTGCCGAGCACCGTGGAGATGAGCGTTCCACCCCACATGCCGTGCGCGATGAGTTCACGGAACAGGCTGTTCCCGGCGTACCCCGGGTCCAAGTGCGCCGGGTCGACGTCTCCCGACATTGCCGCGAAGAGCCGGATGTCCCGGGGCGTCAGGGTGCGCGTGAGGCTCGCGCTGTCGCCCACCGCGATCTCGTCGAAGGTCCTGTTCTCGATGAATTCCACTACGCGAAGTCGGGTCCGATCGCATCGAGCTGGTCCGTGACCAGCGCGTCGACTCCCCAGCCGAGCAGTTGGAGCGCGGCTTCGGAATCGTTGACCGTATAGGCGAGCACGGCGAAGCCCGCCGAATGGATCTGGCGCACGCGCTCCCGATCGAGGTGACGCCAATCGGCGTGCAGCGATACGCATTCGAGCTGGTCCAGCCGCGCCTTCCAGTCCCCGGGTGGGGCCTCGACCAGCAGACCGCGCGGAAGTCGCGGCGCCTCCTGTTTCGCCGCTTCCAGGGCCTCGATCGAAAAGGAGGAGAGCAGGTGCGGCTGCGGACCCGCGCCGGCGAGCTGCACGACGCGCGCCACGGCGCGCCCGATTTCGACCTCCCTGCCAGGGCAGGGCTTGAGCTCGATGTTGGCCCACAGGCCGCTTTGCTGGCAAAGCGCGATGGCGGCGGCCAGCGCCGGAACCGGTTCACCCAGGAACTCGTTACCGAACCACCCCCCGGCGTCGAGCCGCTGGAGAACTTCGTAGGCGGTGTCGGCTACTCGGCCCCGGCCGTCGGTGGTGCGCTCCAGGGTCTCGTCGTGCATGAGCACCGGCACGCCATCGCCCGACAGCCTGACGTCGAACTCTACCCCGCGAAAGCCCCGGTTGCGCCCCAACCGCAGCGCCGCGAGCGTGTTCTCCGGGGCGAGTGCACCGGCGCCGCGGTGGGCAATGACGCGTGGGTAGGGCCAAAGAGGACGCGGTGGGCTCATGGACCCGCCGATTATAGGGTGCGCCTGGCGGCCGCCCTTGCAATGACTTGGCAAGCCCATATAGTTCAGGCCAGTATCGGGATTTGAATCAGTTATACTTGTCCTTTGTTTTTAGGGGGATACGATGCCGATCTACGAGTACCGCTGCGCGTCCTGCGGGGAGGAGCACGAAGTCCTGCAAAAAATCAGTGACCCGCCGCTCACCGATTGCCCGTCGTGCCGTCAGCCTTCGCTGCGTAAGCTGGTATCGGTGGCCGGCTTTCAGCTCAAGGGTAGCGGATGGTACGTGACCGACTTCCGCAACAACGCCGCGAGCGGCGGCAAAGGCAAGGCGCATCGGGACGAGGCGAAAGCCGGTGCTGATTCGAAAGGCAAAGAAGCGGCCGCTTCCGACACCACCTGCGGCGCTGGTGCCTGTCCCGCGTGCGAGTGAGCGTGCCCACATTGTTCTGAGCCCCCTAGGTGAAGCGCTACCTCATCGCGGGGCTGCTGGTTTGGGTGCCGCTGGTCATCACGGTCTGGGTGCTGGGCCTACTGGTGGGCACGCTGGACTACACGCTGCTTCTGCTGCCGCAGGGATGGCAGCCGCAGCGATGGCTGGGTTTCCATATTCCCGGCCTGGGCGTGCTGGTCGCGTTCGTGGTGGTCTTGCTCACCGGGATGCTCGCCGCCAACATACTGGGACAGCGGCTGGTGCAGACTTGGGAGGCGTTGCTGGCTCGCATCCCGGTCGTGAAGTCGGTCTATTCCAGCGTCAAGCAGGTCTCCGACACGCTGTTCTCGTCCAACGGCCAGGCGTTCCGCAGGGCGCTTCTCGTGCAGTACCCACGACAGGGTTCGTGGACCATTGCCTTCTTGACCGGGACACCCGGCGGGGACGTGTCGAATCACCTGGCCGGAGACTATGTGAGCGTTTACGTGCCGACCACGCCCAATCCGACTTCCGGCTTCTTTCTGATGATGCCGCGCCATGACGTCATCGAGCTGGACATGAGCGTCGATGCCGCACTGAAGTACATCATTTCCATGGGCGTGGCGCCGCCCGAGAATCCCAATCCCAGGAGCGACGCGCTCGCCGACTGAGGGCGCTGCCACCGCCGCGGGTCGATCCGCCGGCCCGATTTCGCAATAACTCCAGACAAGGAACATGCGTACCGACTATTGCGGTCTGATCACGAGCAAGTATCTTGACCATACGGTGACTCTTTGTGGCTGGGTGCATCGACGTCGCGATCACGGCGGCATCATCTTCATCGACCTGCGCGACCGCGAGGGGCTGGTCCAGATCGTCTGCGATCCGGATAACCCGGAGACTTTCCGGACGGCAGACCGGCTGCGCAACGAGTACGTGATCCAGGTCATCGGCCAAGTGCGTCGCCGCCCGGAGGGCACGGTGAATCCCGACCTGCGCTCCGGCGAGATCGAGGTGCTTGCCGATCGCATCGAAATCCTGAACGCCTCGCTTACTCCGCCGTTCCAGATGGACGACGACGATCTGTCCGAGACGGTTCGCCTGGAGAAGCGTGTGCTGGACTTGCGCCGTCCGCAGATGCAGAAGAACCTGCTATTGCGTTACCGCGTGACGATGTCGGTGCGCCGATTCTTCGATGCCCACGGTTTCGTGGACATCGAAACGCCGTTTCTGTACAAGTCCACCCCGGAAGGCGCGCGGGAATTCCTGGTTCCTTCGCGGCTGCACGACGGGCATTTCTACGCGCTGCCCCAGTCTCCGCAGCTCTTCAAGCAGATGCTGATGATGGCCGGCTTCGACCGCTACTACCAGATCGTCAGGTGTTTCCGAGACGAGGACCTCAGGGCCGACCGCCAGCCGGAGTTCACCCAGATCGACGTGGAGACCTCATTTCTCGACGAGGAGGAGATCCGCGCGATCATGGAAGCGATGATCCGCCAGGTGTTTCGCGACGTGCTGCGCACCGAGCTGCCGGATCCGTTCCCTGTGCTGCGCTACGACGACGCAATACGCCTCTATGGCAGCGACAAGCCCGACCTGCGCGTGCCCCTGCAGCTCACCGAGCTGACCGACCTCGTGAAGCAGGTGGAGTTCAAGGTGTTTCGCACCGCCGCCAGCATGCCGGACGGGCGCGTGGTCGCGCTCAGACTTCCCGGAGGCGGTACGCTCTCGCGCAAGGAGATCGACGACTACACCGCGTTCGTGTCGATCTACGGCGCCAAAGGACTGGCCTACGTGAAGGTCAACGAGAGAGCCCGGGGCACGGAGGGCCTGCAGTCGCCGATCCTGAAATTCCTGCCGCACGAAGTCATGCACCAGATCCTGGAGCGCTGCGGAGCGCGCGACGGCGATCTCATCTTCTTCGGCGCCGACCGCGCGAAGATCGTCAACGATTCCATGGGCGCGCTGCGGCAGAAGCTCGGTCACGATCGGGGACTGGCGGAGCGTGGCTGGCGGCCGCTGTGGGTGGTCGACTTCCCGATGTTCGAGTACGACGAAGAGCACAAGCAGTGGATGGCACGCCATCATCCGTTTACCGCACCCAAGAACGGGCATGAGCGCTACGTCGAAAGCGCGCCGGAAAAGGCCTATGCCAAAGCCTACGACATGGTCTTGAACGGCTGGGAGATCGGCGGCGGCTCGGTGCGGATCTACCGGCCGGAGCTGCAAGAACAGGTGTTTCGCGCGCTCAGGATCTCTGCCGAAGACCAGCGCGCGAAATTCGGCTTCCTGCTCGACATGCTGAAGTACGGAGCACCTCCGCACGGCGGCATCGCCTTCGGGCTGGACCGCATCGTGGCACTGATGTGTGGGGCGGAATCAATCCGCGACGTGATCGCCTTCCCCAAGACCCAGCGCGGCCAGGATCTGCTCACCGGGGCGCCATCCCCGGTGACCGAGCAACAGCTGCGCGAGCTGCACATCCGCCTGCGCAACCCGGTGAAAGAAAGAACGGACTGAACTTCAGAGACGCAGAGGCACAGAGAGCTTTCGAGACACGGAATGTTCACAACAAAAGCATCGAGGCGCAAAGGCACGCAGAGAAAAAAGAGATCGAGCAGGACGGGTGTCTTGTCGACTCGATGGTAAGGATCGACATTGGTTCTCTGCGTGGCTCTGCGTCTCTGAGGCGAGAGCGAATGAAGTACAAGATCCCGGTGTCGGTGCTCGTGGTGATCCACACACCGGACTTGCGAGTGCTTCTGCTGGAACGCGCCGATCATCCCGGCTACTGGCAGTCGGTCACCGGCAGCCAGCACGAAGGCGAGACGCTGGAGCAGACTGCGATCCGGGAGGTGGAGGAAGAAACCGGGATCGATGCCACTCGGTATCGGCTGCGCGACTGGAAGCTCAGCAACGTCTACGAGATCTTCCCCGAATGGCGCTGGCGGTACGCGCCCGGCGTGTCGCGCAACACCGAGCATGTGTTCGGTCTGCTGGTTCCGCGGCCACTCGAAATCCGCCTGGCGCCGCGCGAACATCTCGGATATCAGTGGCTTGCGCATGACCTCGCGGCGCAGAAGGTCTTTTCCTGGAGCAACGCCGCTGCGTTGCGGGCGTTGCCCGAATACGCGCAGAACGAAGGTCGCGCCTGACGGTCTCATGTGTTAACTTTTCTCTCATCACGGATCCACCGGCAAGCGAGGAGATGACGGGCATGGCGGCGCCGGCAATTGCGTTCGAGCGCTACAGCGAGTTGCAGGATCTGGAGTGCGAGGCGCGCATCGTCGCGGCCAAGCGCGCTCTGGGCAAAAAGGCGGTGATACTGGGTCACCACTATCAGCGCGCCGACGTGTACAAGCACGCCGACCTCACCGGCGATTCCCTCAAGCTGTCCAAGCTCGCGGCGCAGACCGACGCGGATTACATCGTGTTCTGCGGCGTGCACTTCATGGCCGAAGTTGCCGACATTCTGTCCAAGCCGAACCAGGTCTCGATCCTGCCCGATCTCGCGGCAGGCTGCTCCATGGCCGACATGGCCAATCTTGCGAAGGTGCAGCGCGCGTGGAACGAACTGGCAGAGGTGCTCGATCCGCAGGAGGAGGTCACGCCGGTCACCTACATCAATTCGGCGGCCGATCTCAAGGCGTTCTGCGCCGAGCACGGCGGCATCGTCTGCACGTCGTCCAACGCCCGGCAGATCCTGGAGTGGTCGTTCGCGCGCCGGAGCAAGGTCCTGTTCTTCCCCGACCAGCACCTGGGCCGCTGGAGCGGGTACCAGATGGGCATCCCGCTGGACGAGATGCCGGTGTGGGACCCTGACGAATGGATGGGTGGGCTCACCTCCGAGCAGATCCGCTCCGCCAGAATCCTGCTGTGGAAGGGGCACTGTTCCGTGCATCAGATGTTCCAGCCGCAGCACGTGCTGAAGTTTCGTAACCAGCACCCCGACGGACTGGTCATCTCCCACCCGGAGTGCCGCTTCGAGGTCTGCAAGCTCTCCGACTACGTCGGATCGACCGAATACATCATCAAGACCATCCGCGAGGCGCCTGCCGGCACGCGCTGGCTGGTCGGCACGGAACTGAACCTCGTCAACCGCATCGCCGAAGAGTTCAAGCCACAGGGCAAGATCGTGCAGTTCATGTCGCCGCTCATCTGCATGTGCTCGACCATGAACCGTATCGATCCTCAGCACCTGGCCTGGTGTCTGGAGAACCTGGTCGAAGGCAACGTGGTGAACCGCATCGGGGTGCCCGACCACGAAAAGGCGCTGGCCAGGCTCGCGCTGGACCGCATGCTCCAGGTGTCGTGATCCCGCGCCGCGGACCGGGCAATGCAGCCGCGCATCCCGTCCGTGACGCTGCTCTCGGTGCTGTTTGTGCTTCCGGCACAGGCGGCGCAGACCGACGTCAGCGTCTCGAAATCCGGCGGCCTGTACCTGGTGCAAGCCACTTCCGCGGTCGCCGCCGACCGGGTCACGGTCTGGCAGGTTCTCACCGACTACGCGGGCTACCGGGCCTTTGTTCCGGATCTGAAACTGTCACGTCTCATCGGCGACGTTCCCCGGCGCGTTGAGCAGAAGGGCGAGTTTGGTATCCTTTTCTTCGCCAGGGAGGTCTCGGCGACGCTGGAGATCGAGGAATACCCGCCGTCGCGCATCCTGTTTCGCGCCATCGCAGGCGATCTGAGGCGGCTGGACACTGAAGTGACGATCGAGGACGAGGGCGCGCGCCGAGTGGTGCGCTACCGATCCTCCATCGAACCGGACTTCTGGGTGCCGCCGTTGATCGGGACATCGCTCGTCCGGCTGTCGATCCGCCGGAAGCTGCAGGCGGTCGCCGAGGAAATGGAACGACGCGCGGACCTTGCGGGAAAGAAATGAAGACGCTGCAGATCGTCACTTACAACATCCACAAGGGGTTTTCTCACTTCAAGCTGCGCGTCTCGCTGCACGACCTGCGCGAGCGGCTGCGAACCCTGGGCGCGGACATCGTGTTTCTGCAGGAGGTGCAGGGCAGCCACGCGCGCCACCAGTTGCTGCACCAGAACTGGCCCACCGCCCCGCAGTACGAGTTCCTGGCCGATACCCTGTGGGGCGACTTCGCGTACGGCAAGAACGCCGTGTACGACGCGGGCCATCATGGCAACGCCATTCTTTCCAAATATCCGATCGTGAGATGGGACAACGAGGACATCTCGATGTCGCGGCTGGAGAATCGCGGCCTCCTGCACTGCGAGATCGAGGTTCCGGGCTGGGACCGCCGGCTGCATTGCATCAACGTGCACCTGGGCCTTTTTGCCCATTGGCGCAGGAAGCAGATCGAGGTCCTGCATGACAGGATCGGGCGCCTGGTGCCGCGCGAAGACCCACTGGTCATCGCGGGCGATTTCAACGACTGGCGCCGCAAGGTGAGCGACCGCTTGGCGCTGTCGCTGGGCATGACGGAAGTGTTCGAGCACGCGCATGGCCGGCCTGCGCGCAGCTATCCGGCGCTGCTTCCCCTGCTGCACCTCGACCGCATCTACATCCGGGGCTTCAGGGTGCGGCTCGCGCACGCGCACCGTGACAGCCGCTGGGCGCGCATCTCGGATCACGTCGCACTCTCCGCCCTTCTCGAGCGCGCATGATCGTCAGGCCGGGCAACCGCATCCGGCTTCTGGAAAGCGGTGCCGAGTACTTTCCAGAACTGGAGCGCGCGATCGACTCGGCCGAGCGCGAGATCTACCTCGAAACCTACATCTACGAGGCAGACGAGACGGGCTATCGCATCGCGGATGCGCTGATCAGGGCCGCGCGCCGAGGCGTGGACGTGCACGTCCTGATCGACGGATTCGGTTCCCGGGAATTTCCCGACGACCTGCGCTCGAAGATGGATATGGCCGGCGTGCAGTTGCTCGTCTACCGCCCCGGCCAGTTTCTGTGGCGCCTGCAGCGCCACCGCCTGCGCAGGATGCACCGCAAGCTCGCGGTGATCGACGCGAGGGTGGGTTTCTGCGGCGGCATCAACATCATCGACGACCGCAACACCCCGGGCCATACGCCACCGAGGTTCGATTACGCGGTGCGGGTGGAGGGACCGCTGATCGCCGACATGCATCGCGCCGCGCGCCAGTTGTGGATGCGTACCGCCTGGCTTCAACTCAAGGCGGCGCGCCGCCGATTGCGTTCCCGGCCGCGACCGGACCTGCGCAAGGTCGGCGCGCAAAGCGCCGCTTTCCTGGTTCGGGACAATTTCCGCCATCGTCACGACATCGAGGAAGCGTATCTGGACGCGATCGCCAACGCCAGGAGCGAGGTCGTGATCGCGTGCGCCTACTTTCTGCCCGGCATGCGCTTCCGGCGCGCCTTGTGCGAGGCGGTGGCGCGCGGCGTGCGGATCGTGCTGCTCCTGCAGGGAAAGGTCGAGTACGTGATGCTGCACTACGCTTCCCGCGCTCTGTACCGGCAGCTGCTGGACGCCGGCGTCGAGATCCACGAGTACATGCGCAGCTTCCTGCACGCCAAGGTCGCCGTGGCCGATGAGGCCTGGGCGACGGTCGGTTCATCCAACCTGGATCCCATCAGTTTCCTGCTGGCACGGGAGGCCAATGTCGTGGTGCTCGACGAGGGTTTTGCCGGGGAATTGCGCGCGAGCCTCGCGCACGCCATCGAGACCGGCGCCCGGCCGGTTCGCCGGGCGGTATGGAAACCCCCGTTGCACGAACGGGCCCTGACCTGGCTCGCCTATGGGGCGGTGCGACTGGCGATGGGTGTCTTTGGGTATGCCACGCGCGAAGACGCGCCCTGAAGCCGGGCCCGTTTACAATTGCTAACACCCGAAACGCTTCCCGCGCGCAATAATAGGCGCGTCTGTGGATGGGGCGCCAAGTTCCGTCCGCGGCAGTTCCTAGCCATAGGTGTGACTTGACGGCGGCCGTCCTCGACGGTCGCCGTTTCTTTTTCCTGTGCTCCCCGCCCGCTCAGCCGCGCGGCAACAGCTGGCCGTCGCGCACGATCACCGCGCCCGCCGCGACGAGATCGTCGAGCAACCACTGCGCGAGGCGTTCGGGGGTGTGGCCGAAAAAGCGCGTGTTGTAGTCAACGTAGAGCGGAACCGAGGCGAGACGGTCGGGCAGCCCCGCAGCGGGCAGCGCACGGCGATCGAGCAGCGAGAACACGAACATCGTCCGGAGCACTGCGCGCGCCATGCGCAGTTCGTCCGCAGCCAGCGCTTCCAGTCGGCGCCAGGCCCGATCCAGCGCGGCTGCCACGTCCGTGAAAGGTGCGCCGTGACCGGGGATCACGATGCGCGGCTTGAGCGCGCCGATCGCTTCGAGCGTCGAACGCGTTGCATGCAGGCGCGCTTCGCGCAGTGCATCCGGCAGCAGCACGCCGAAGCCGTTCTCCCACAGCGCATCGCCGCTGATCAGGATGCGCTGCGTTTCACACCAGAACATGAGTGCGTTCATATCGTGGCCCGGCGCGGGAATGGCCTGCCACTGCGCGTCGCCCCACTCGAGCCGCTCGCCCGGCGCGATTGTGCGTGCGGGCGCGAAGCGCTCGCAGCGCTGATCCGCGTAACTCAGCCAGAGCGCCTGTTCGTCCCAGCGCTCGATGAGCGGTGCTTCGCCGTGGGGGATGGCGATCGGGCAGGCGAAGCTGCGCGCGAGCAGTGCGTTGCCACCCATGTGATCTGAGTGACAATGCGTATTGACGACGCAATCCGGGTGGCGCGCGCCGAGTGCCGCGCGCACGCGCCGCAGGGTCTCCTGCGCGTCGCGTCCGTAACCGGTGTCGATGACCACCGTCTGGCGGCCCCGCAGCACGATCTGGTTGGAGTTGAGCCAGTCGCGGACGACGACCCCGATCTGCGGCGCAAGCGCGACGGTCATACGTGTGGATACACGCTTGCCTTTGCCCCGCCTATTGCGGGCCGTCCGGCGGCCGTTCGGCGGGCGCCTGCTGCGCGGGCGGCTGGGGCGGTGCGGCGGGTGTGGGCAGCGGGGCTACGATGTGCGGATCCTCGACCACCCTCACGGCGGTGATGAAGTAGGGGGTCTCCGCGAAGCAAGTCGTCGGCACGCCCACGTGCTCTTCGTAATGCAGCGAGACGCGCCGGCCCATGGAGCGGTTGATCTGCTCGGCGACCGCATCGTCGCGCACGCTGAACAGGAATTTCTCGGTCATCGTGCCTGGCATGGTCACCATCGCCAGCTCGCCCTCCCAGGTCTTGCAGATCCAGCCTTTCCTGGACAGCTTCTGTACGTAGCCCGCGCGCTCGCCCGTGGAGTAGCTCCAGGTCAGGACGAACCAGGTGTAGGCGGCCGCGAGCAGCCCGACGACCGCGGCCAAGGCCAGAAACCAGCCCAGAACTCTCATTGACCGGTCCTCGCCGGCAGCGGCGAGGCGCGCACGGCGTCGACTTCCGAGGCGATCCGGCGCCCGATCGCCGCCACGATGCGCCCGCTCTTGTCCGCGCTCGCCGGCGTGGCATCGCGAGGGGTCCCGGTGCGGGAACACACGCCGTCGGCAGCGCGACGACGGGTCAGGCGGTCGCTGCCGGAATGAACATCGCGTGCCGCCTCAGGCATGTTCACCGAGCGCGGCGCCATATACAGCACCATCGAGGTTTCGATCGCACGGGCGCGCTTCTGCCGGCTGCGCCGCCGCGGTGCAGGGAATCGGTCTGCCCAGAGTAGAATGCGCACGTCCATCGCGTTGCCGGCTGCATCCACCTTGGCCCACGAAACGCGCCGCCTTCCGGCCGGCGCCATCCCGTTCGGTTCGAAACCGCTGCCCACAAGGGGCGAGTGGCGTGTGGTCGGCATGCTGTTGCCCTATCTGTGGGAGTTCCGCTGGCGGGTGCTGATCGCGCTCGCCTTCCTGGTCAGCGCCAAGCTCGCCAACGTCGGCGTGCCGCTGGTCATGAAGGAAATCGTCGACGGCCTGCAAGGCACCGCGCAGGCTATCATCCTGCCCTTGTCGCTGCTCGTCGTCTACGGGGCGCTGCGCCTGTCCACGACGCTGTTCGCCGAGTTGCGCGACGTGGTGTTCGTGCGGGTGACGCGGCGCGCGATCCGGCGCGTGGCGCTGCAGGTGTTTCGCCACCTGCACAGCCTGAGCCTGCGTTTTCACCTGGAGCGGCAGACCGGCGGCGTATCGCGCGATATCGAGCGCGGCACCCGCGGCATCTCGCAGCTGCTGTCCTACATGCTGTTCTCGATCATCCCGGTGGTGCTCGAGTTCGGCCTGGTGGCGGCGGTGCTGCTGGCCAAGTTCGACTGGCGCTTCACCGCCGTGACGTTCTCGGCGGTGGTCGTGTACATCGCCTATACGATCACCATCACCGAGTGGCGGATCGGCATCCAGCGCCGCGCCAACGAGATGGACTCCAAGGCCAATACGCGCGCCATAGACAGCCTCCTCAACTACGAAACGGTGAAATACTTCAACAACGAGGACTACGAGGCGCGCCGCTACGACGAAAATCTGCAGAAATACGAGGCAGCCGAAGTGCAGCGCGAGATGTCGCTCGGACTGCTCAACATCGGCCAGAGCGCGATCATCGCCGTGGCCGTCACGCTGCTGATGATCCTGGCGGCGCAGGGCGTGGTTTCCGCAACGCTGACCCTGGGCGACCTGGTACTGGTGAACGGGCTGCTGATCCAGCTCTACATTCCCCTCAACTTCCTCGGCATGGTCTATCGCGAGATCAAGCAGTCGCTGATCGACATGGACCGCATGTTCCGGCTGCTCGCCGAGCATCGCGAGATCGAGGACAAACCCGGCGCACCCGACCTCAACGCCTCGAATCCCACGGTGCGGTTCGAGCGCGTGGACTTCAGCTACGAGCCACGCCGCCAGATTCTGTTCGACGTGAGCTTCGAGATACCCGCGGGAAAGACCGTGGCGGTAGTAGGCCCGAGCGGCTCGGGCAAGTCGACTCTGGCACGACTGCTGTTCCGTTTCTACGACGTGACCGGCGGGCGCATCACGATCAACGGACAGGACATTCGCGACGTGACTCAGAAAAGCCTGCGTGCGGCCATCGGGATCGTTCCCCAGGACACGGTGCTGTTCAACGACACGATCTTCTACAACATCGCCTACGGAGATCCCGGCGCCGGCCGCGACGAGGTCATCGCCGCAGCGCGCGCCGCCCATATCCACGACTTCATCCAGAGTCTCCCCGACAAGTACGACACCATGGTCGGGGAGCGCGGGCTGAAGCTATCGGGCGGAGAAAAGCAGCGCGTGGCCATTGCCCGCGCGCTGCTCAAGAATCCGCAGATCCTGATCTTCGACGAGGCGACTTCCGCGCTCGATTCGAAGTCCGAGAAGGCGATTCAGGCTGAACTGGACCGGATCGCCGCCGAACGCACCACCCTGGTGATCGCGCACCGGCTCTCCACCGTGGTCGACGCCGACCAGATCCTCGTGCTGGAGCACGGGCGGGTGGTCGAACGAGGACGGCACGCCGAGCTGCTCGCAAGGGGCGGGACGTACGCCAGCATGTGGGCTTTGCAGCAGGAGCAGGCACAGTCTCAGGCGCACGGTGTCGAGACCGCAGCCATTCGAGCGCCGGGAACTTAGACTAAGTATTTGATTTGGCGAGAGACACGGGCGGCTCTTCATAGGTTTTCGCGAAATCTTTGCTTAGTGACTGATTTTTGGTATGTTGTAGTCGCGCAGCTCGTGCAAAGGGAGATCGAGCCGCGCTCCACAAGGTCGCTGGGCACGCCAATCGGTACGCCCGCCGCCGGCAATCCTGACTACAACAACGACTGCGAGGACTGGAGTGTCGATGCGTTTGCTCGCTGTTTTGACTGCGTGCCTGACGGGACTGGCCGCAACATCGGCTGTGGCTGAGCAGACCGCTGGCCCGCCGGCGCGGGCCCATTACGTCAAGCTGGGAATCAAGTCCGGGGCTGCCTTGGTGATCGATCAGGAGAGCGGAGAACTCCTGTTCGGCAAGAACGAAGACCAGGTGCTGCCGATCGCTTCGATTACCAAGTTGATGACCGCAATCGTCATCCTGGATTCCGGAGCACCGCTCGGCGAATCCGTGACCATCGAGCGGGCGGACGTGGATCGCTACAAGGGTTCTCGCTCGAAGCTGGCGATCGGCCTGGAACTGACCCGCTCCGACCTGCTCAAGCTCGCGCTGATGGCATCCGAGAACCGCGCCGCCGCCGCGCTATCGCGCACCTTCCCCGGCGGGAGCGAGGTGTTCGTCGACGCCATGAACCGCAAGGCCCGTCTTCTCGGCATGAACGACACGCGCTTCGTCGACGCGACCGGGCTCAATCCAGGTAACGTTTCCACCGCCGCCGACCTCGCGAAACTCGTGGCGGCTGCGCACGAATATCCGCTGATCCGCGAGTACACCACGGCGGATTCGGCCCGCTTGCAGGCGGTGGCCGGCACGCGGCGCCCGCGCGTGCTGCATTTCGTGAATTCCAACCGCCTGGTGCGCAGTTCCAAGTGGCAGATCGGCCTGTCCAAGACCGGGTACATCAGCGAAGCCGGCCGCTGCCTGGTCATGCAGGCGCGCATCGCGGACAAGCCACTGATCATCGTGTTGCTGGATTCGTGGGGCAAACTGACGCGGATCGGCGATGCGAACCGCATCAAGCGCTGGCTGGAAACCGATATCGCGCAGCGCGCGGCCATGCGTTCCTGAATCACCGGCGCGCGGGGTCGCCGGCACCGTCTCGCAGGGCCCTCCTCGGCCCGAAAAAGCCCGCAAGCCCTTTACGCTGCCCGGATCCCGGCGCGATAGCCGATTGCGCGCGAGATCAGGTCGGCCACTTCCTTCACGCGCGGCCCCCACGCCTTGTCCAGCCGATTGGAAGGCGCCGACACCGAAAGCCCCGCGACCAGCCGGCCTTCGTCGTCGTGGATGCCCGCCCCGATGCACGACACGCCCTTTTCGGCCTCCTCGTTGTCCAGCGCGTAGCCGAGCTTGCGAATGCGCTCGAGTTCCTTGGCAAGCGCGAGCGTGTCGCGAATGGTGTTCTTCGTGAACACCGGCAGCCCGGTGCGCGCGGCGTATTCCTGCAGCTTTTCCGGGCCGTCCTGCAGCAGAAAGATCTTGCCCACCGCCGTGATGTGCAGCGGCGCGCGCGCACCGATCAGATGGACCACCCGCATCGCGGCGCGGTCGGAGTGAATGCGCTCCACGTAAACCATCTCGTCGCCCTGACGCACGGACAGGTTCACCGTCTCGTGCAGCTCCTGGTGCAGCTGGCGCATGTAGGGCAGTGCTTCCGCACGCACGTTGATCCGCGACTTGACCAGGTTGCCCAGCTCCAGCAGGCGGATTCCCAAGCGGTAAGTGCCCGGCTCGATACGGTCGACCATCCGGTATTCCACCAGCACGTTGAGGATGCGGTGGGCGGTCGAAGGATGCAGACCGGTGACATTGGCCAGCCGTTTGAGGTTCACCGGCTCGCCGGAGCGTGACAATGCATCGAGCAGGTCCATCATGCGCTCGATCACCTGAATCGAGGGCTTGGCGGCGGATTCGGCCATCTGCGGAGTCATGCCATTCGATTGCTGCAATGCGGAAATGGTAGCCGAGCCCAGGGCGGGAGGCAATCCGCCACCCGATCTCCGCCGACTCGCCAAGAGCGCGCGGAGCGTGTGCTAACATGCGGCGCGCGTTGTTGCGCCGCATGTCGGCGCGCGGCGCATGCCCTTAGGCCGTCCGTGAAAGCGCGCAATCTGTGCGCGCTCACGCTCCCAGTTTCAGCCGCGGTGCTGACCAAGCGATATGCGAGTGGGTCTGTTCGTTACCTGTCTTGCCGACCTCATGCGCCCGAGCGTGGGGCTGGCGGCATTGAGGTTGCTGGAGGAGGCGGGCTGCGAGGTGGTGGTGCCGCGGACCCAGACCTGCTGCGGGCAGCCCGGCTACAACTCGGGCGACCGCAAGTCCGCGCAGGCTTTGGCGAAAAAAGTGATCGCCGAATTCGAGGATTGCGACTACGTGGTAGCACCCTCGGGATCATGCGCCGGAATGATTCGGACGCATTACCCGCAACTCCTGTCGGAATATGCCGAGCTGAAGGGCAGGGTACAGTCGCTGTGCGCCAAGACCCACGAGCTGACCGACTTTCTGGTCAACGTGGCCGGACTGGAGGCGGTGCCGGGGCGCTTCGAAGGCACCATCACTTATCACGATTCCTGTTCCGGGCTGCGTGAACTGGGGTTGAAGTCGCAGCCGCGTGCGCTGCTGGCACGGGTGCAGGGGCTCACGATCAGGGAAATGGAGCAGCCCGAACAGTGTTGCGGTTTCGGCGGCACGTTTGCCGTCAAGTACGGCGACATTTCGGCGCGCATTGCCGATCAGAAGTGCGAGGACATCGAGAAGACCGGCGCCGACGCCGTGGTGCTGGGCGACCTCGGTTGCATGCTCAACATCGAAGGACGGCTGCGCCGCCGCGGCGACATGCGCACCCGGGTGCTGCACGTAGCCGAAGTGCTGGCCGGCATGACCGGAGACGAGATCGAATAGCACGGCCGTCCTGAAATCCACGCCAAGGACCAACATTTGAAAAGCAGAGACACAAGGCAGTGGCGAACGCTCCGTGCGCTGCTTTCTCCGCGCCCTGCGCCGGTGCGGCGGCTGCCGATGTGTGCTCGGGTCTGACGATGCGAGTCACATCCCAGGAGTTCAAACGGGTCGCTTCGCACAAGCTCGCCGACCCCAAGGTGCAGAAAGCGCTGGCGAACGCCAAGGGCCGCTTCGTCGTTGCCCGTGCGAGGTCCATCCTCGAACTGGACAACTTCGAGGAGATCCGCGATGCGGCCGCCGCGATCCGCGATCACGCGCTCGAATACCTGGATCTCTACCTCGAGCAATGGGAAGCCAGGGCCGCGGCAGCTGGGACTGTCGTCCACTGGGCCGAGACGCCCGAGCAGGTGAACCGCATCGTGCTCGACATCGCTCAGCGCAATGCCGTGCGCAAGGTGATCAAATCGAAATCGATGCTGGGCGAGGAGACCGGTCTGAACGAATATCTGGAGCGCGGGGGGCTGGAGGTGGTGGAGACCGATCTGGGCGAATACATCATCCAGCAGGCGGGCGATCACCCCTCGCACATCATCGCCCCGGCGATTCACAAGTCCAGGGACGAGATCGCTGACCTTTTTGCGCAGAAGCACCGGCGTGCGCGCCTGACGGAGATCCCCGCGCTCACGCACGAAGCGCGCGAGATCCTGCGCCCGCACTTTCTCACCGCCGACATGGGCATCACCGGCGCCAATTTCCTGATCGCAGAGACTGGCTCGACGATGATCGTCACCAACGAGGGCAACGGGCGCATGACCACGACGCTTCCCCGCGTCCACGTGGCGATCGCGGGCATCGAGAAGATCATCCCCACGCTGGAAGACGTGTCGCTCATCCTGCGGCTGCTCACGCGCTCCGCGACCGGACAATCGATCAGCAACTACCTCTCGTTCACGAGCGGCCCGAAGCGGCCGCGCGACAAGGACGGACCGGAGCAATTTCACGTCGTGGTGGTGGATGTCGGCCGTAGCCGGGTGCTGGGATCGGAGCTGAGGGAAGCCCTGCGCTGCATCCGCTGCGGCGCCTGCATGAACCACTGCCCCGTCTATCAGAATATCGGCGGCCACCCCTACGGCTGGGTCTACCCGGGGCCCATCGGGTCGGTGCTGACGCCGGCCTACGTCGGGCTGGAGAAGGCGCTCGATCTGCCCAACGCCGCCACGCTGTGCAATCAGTGCGGGGTCGCCTGCCCGGTGAAGATTCCTCTGCCCGATCTGATGCGCAAGCTGCGCGAAAAGCAGTTCGAGCGCCGGTTGCGTCCCGCTGCAGAACGCTGGGCGCTGAAGGCGTGGGCCTGGACCGCCGCCCGGCCGGCGCTCTACGGATGGCTGACCGCGATCGCGGCGCGCCTGGGCCGCTGGGCGGGAGGTCGCGAAAGGCTGCTGCACCGGCTGCCCTTCGCGGGCGCCGAATGGACCCGGGAACGCGATCTGCCCGCACCGAAGGGGGTGACCTTCCGCGAGATCTATGACGCGCAACGCAAACGCCGACAACAACGACCGGACTAGCCACCCGGGGCGCCAAGGACAGCCCGAACGCTCTCCCCGCCACGTTTGGTGTTGGTGGTTCGCCGGGCCTTGAAAAATGCACCGGATCGTCTTTCTGGATCGCGCCATCTTTCCCGCGCCGCTGCGGCGGCCTCGCTTCGCGCACGAGTGGGCCGAATATCCCGCGACCAGCGAGGCCGAACTGGAGGCGCGCCTGGCGGGGGCGACGATCGTGGTGTCGAGCAAGATCCCGCTCAAAGGAGCCACGCTCGCCAAGTTCCCCGCCATCCGCTTCATCGCGATCGCCGGCACCGGCTACGACGCCTTCGATCTGGATTACTGCCGCGAACACGGCATCGGCGTGTCCAACGTGCGCGGTTACGCCGAGCATACCGTGCCCGAGCATACCTTCGCGCTGCTGCTCGCGCTGCGCCGCAACCTGCTGGCGTACCGCGCGGACGTGGAGGCGGGGCTATGGCAGAAGGCCGCGCCCTTCTGTTTGTATACCCATCCGATCACCGACCTCCATGGCGCCCGGCTGGGGATCGCGGGCGAAGGCGCGATCGGGCAGGGGACGGCGCGGATCGCGCGCGGTTTCGGCATGGACGTCGTGTTTGCCGACCATGACGGCCCGAAGACCGGTCCCGGCCCCTTCGTACCGCTGGCGGAGCTGCTCGCGACGGCCGATGCGGTGGCGCTGCACTGCCCGCTGACCGAGCGCACACGCCACATGATCGGCGAAGCGCAGTTGCGCGCGATGAAAAAAAGCGCGGTGCTCATCAACACGGCGCGCGGCGGGCTGGTCGACGAGGGAGCGCTCCTGCGGGCCCTGAAGGACGGGTGGATCGCCGGGGCGGGCCTGGACGTGCTCACGCGCGAGCCTCCGCGCGAGGGCAGTCCCTTGCTCGAATTGCGGCTGCCGAACCTGATCGTCACGCCGCACATCGCATGGGCGGGCGACAAGGCGCTCGCCGCGTTCGCCGAGCAGTTGATCGCCAACATCGAGGCGTGGGCGCAAGGTCGCCCCCAGAACCTGTTGACCTGAGTGACGGAGAGCATCGGGACATGGCAGCCAGGCAGAACATCCTGCAGCGCATCCGGGGCGCGAACCGCCGCGGCGGCGAACCCACGCCAGAAGAGCGTGAGACGGTGCTTGCGCGCCTGCGCGAGCATCCGCGCGGGCCGCTGCCCACCGTGCCGGGCGAACTCAAAGCGCGCTTCGGCGAACGCTGCATCGCGCTGCAGTCCACGCTCGACGCGGTGGAGGAGCTCGGGCGCGCCCCGCAGGCGATCGCCCGTTACCTGCGCGACCACCAGTTGCCGCTCTCGGGCGTGTGCTGGCCGCAATTCGCGGCGCTCGACTGGCGCGCGGCAGGACTCACTGTCGAAGCGCGCACCTGCGGCGCAGAGGACAAGGTGGGAATCACAGGCGCCTACTGCGCAATCGCGGAGACCGGCACGCTGATGCTGCTGTCCGGAGAGCATGAGCACGCCGCCACCAGCCTGCTTCCCGACACGCACGTCGCACTCGTGCCGGTCGCGCGCATCGTGCGCACCATGGAGGACGCGTGGGACCTGCTGCGTGCCGAACGAGGCTCGCTGCCGCGGCAGGTCAACTTCGTATCCGGGCCTTCGCGCACCGCCGACATCGAGATGACCCTGGTGATGGGCGCCCACGGTCCCTTCAGGGTGCATATCGTGCTGATCGGCTCGTGAGACGCCGCTGATCGATCCGCCGGAGGGAGACGGTCTAGGCACCGCGCTCAAGAAAAGGGCGGAGCTTCGCGCTGGGCCGGGCACGCTAGAATGAATCTCGAGCCCCTTGCGCCAGGCCGCCACAAGACAACGATACGAAACAAGCGACCGGTATGCTGATCCACACGCCGAATCTGCGAATTTCAACCTGCACGCCCGAGCAACTCGACGCCATCGTCCGCGATCCGAAGTCGCTGGCCGCGCTGCTCAACGTCTCGATTCCGGACGGCTGGCCGTACTTTCCGCAAGCCTACCCGCATCTCCGGGAGCTCCTGAAGCAGGATCCATTGCGGCCCTATTCGGGCTGGTGGCTCTATCTGTTCGTCCGTCCCGAGGAACGTGCCCTGGTGGGTTGCGGCGGGTTCCAGGACAAGCCGAGCGCGGATGGCGTGGTGGAGGTCGGTTGCGAAATCGCGCCCGCCTATCGCGGCCGCGGCTATGCTTCGGAGGCGCTGGGGGCGCTGGTGCGCTATGCCTTCACCAGACCGGAAGTGGAAGCGGTCGACGCGCATTCCGGTCCCGCCGACTCCGCGTCCGCGCGGGTGCTGGCCAAATGCGGCATGCAGGTAATCGGCAAGGACCAGGACGCGCGCGCAGGCCAGATCCTGCACTGGCGTATCACGCGCGACGAATACCTGCGCGGGCGACAACGCAAGGTCGCGTGAAGCGTGAGCAGATGTAACCGGGCTCGACTGCGCCGGAACTGGCCCGATACACTGGTACGCGCGACGCGATTTCCTGCGCGCGCGTTTTGCCCCTTGCCTGCGTTTCTTCGTGGGCACCCGATCACACCTGCGACATGACCGAAGGCGGTTTCCTGCCGGAGTTTCCGTTCGTCGCCGGCGAGCTGGCCCTGCTCGGCGCCGTGCTGCTTTCCGCGCTGGCCGCCGGCCATGCCTGCGTGCGTTATCTGCGGCTGCCGCGCATCACCGGGTTTGTCGCGGCCGGCCTCCTGCTCGGTCCCAGCGTGCTCGACGTGCTCGATGCGCAGGTGCTCCATGGCGTGCGCATTTTCGTTGACATCTCGCTCGGGCTGATCCTGTTCGAGCTGGGGCGCAGGCTGGATCTGGGCTGGCTGAAGCGCGACCGCTGGCTCGCGGCGGCCGCGTTGGCCGAAAGCGCACTGTCCTTCGTGCTGGTGCTGGCGGTGCTGCGGGCCTTTCGCATCGAGCCCGTTTACGCAGCGACCGCGGCCGCGGTCGTGATGGTGACGTCTCCGGCGGTGATCATTCTCGTGGTGCACGACGAGCGCGCGCAGGGCCCGCTGACCGAGCGGCTGCTCACACTGACCGCACTGAACAACGTCGTGGCCTTCCTCTTGATCACGGTGCTGTTCGGCTTCATTCATGCGCAATACGCCGCGAACTGGATCAATGCGGTCGCACACCCGCTGTACCTGCTGGCCGGATCGCTTCTCGGGGGCTACGCGGCGCATCGCACGCTGATCGTGCTCGCGCGCTGGCTGCCCAAGCGCGATGACGTACAGTTCGTGCTGCTGGTGGGAGCGGTGGTCGCGCTGGTCGGCGCGGCCAACGCCCTGAAGCTCTCCGTGCTGGTGAGCCTGCTCGCCTTCGGCGTGTTCACCCGCAACCTCGACCGCAACCGCCATGTGCTCGCGGTCGAATTCGGGCCGGGCGGCCAGCTGTTCTTCGTGGTGCTGTTCGTGCTGACCGGTGCCGGCATCGAGCTCCAGGAACTGCTGGCTGGCGGTCTGGTCGGCTTGGCCGTGGTGGCCGCGCGCTTCGCCGGAAAGCTGACCGGTGTGGCGCTGTTCGCGCCGCTGTCCGGGCTGAAGCTTTCGCGCGCCGCATGGCTCGCGGTGGGCATGATGCCGATCTCCGGCGTGGCGCTGGTCATGTTGCAAGGCGCGGGCTCGCTCTATCCGGAATTCGGCGCGAAGCTGGCGGCCACGGTCGCGGCCGCGCTGGTGCTGCTCGAGATCGTCGGGCCGCTCGCCACGCAGTGGGCCCTCAGGCGCGCCGGCGAGACCGCGCCGGAAAACGCGAGGTGAGGACATGGAGTTCAAGCACTCGGAGCCGTTCACCGTCGGCGTGGAGCTGGAGGTACAGATCCTCTCTACGCACGACTACAACCTGATCCGCGGCGCTGCGGATCTGCTCACCCTGCTGGCCAAAGCGGGGCATCCGGGAGAGGTGAAGCCGGAGATCACCGAGAGCATGTTCGAGATGTCCACGTCGGTGCACCGGACGCACCGGACCCTGCTCGCCGAGCTGCAGGCGATTCGCGAAGCGGTGGTCAGGCAGGCGCAGCGCCTCAACGTGGCGATCGCCGGCGGCGGCGCGCATCCGTTCCAGCGCTGGAGCGAACAACGCATCTTCCCCGGCGCGCGCTTCTTCCATCTGCACGACTTGTACGGCTACCTCGCCAAGCAGTTCACGGTGTTCGGCCAGCACATTCACATCGGCGTGGAAAGCGGCGATGACGCGGTCTATCTTACCCATCTCATGGCCCGCTACCTTCCGCACTTCATCGCGCTGTCGGCATCCAGCCCGTATTCTCAGGGTGTGGACACCGCATTCGATTCCTGTCGACTGAACAGCATCAACGCCTTTCCGCTGTCGGGAACGATGCCGTTCGTGCGCTCGTGGGCCGAGTTCATCGACTATTTCGAGTCGATGAGAAGCCTGGGCATCGTCGAGAGCATGAAGGACTTCTACTGGGACATCCGACCCAAGCCGGAATACGGCACGATCGAGATCCGGGTGTGCGATACTCCGCTCACCGTGGAGAGGGCGGCCGCGCTGGCGGCCTATGCGCAGGCGCTGGCGCGGTATCTGATGACCGCACGGCCGCACCTGCCTTCACAGGACGTCTATCGTGTGTACAGCTTCAACCGGTTCTGCGCGTGCAGATTCGGCCTGGAAGGCGGGCTGATCGACGCCTACACGCGCAGCCGTTGCCTGATCAAGGAGGATGTAGCGGCGGTCTTCGAACAGATCGCGCCGTACGTGGACGCGCTGGATGCCGGCGCAGCACTGGAGAACCTCCGGGCGGTGCTCGATTCCGGCCGCAACGATGCCGGATGGCTGCGCGAAGCGCACCGCAAGACCGGCTCGCTGCCCAATACGGTGCGGCTCTCGGCTGAACTTTGGGCGAAGGGAAGCGTCCCACTTCCGGCCTAGGTTGCACGAGCCGAAGCTCCGCAGGTAGGACGCACCGAAGCAGCGCGCGCATCGAACATGCCCAGAGCGTTTTTCCGCCGGCTGCTGCCCGATCCCGGCGCAGTGCGCAACAACCGCTTCGTGCGCTGGCTGGGGCCGTGGATCCAGCACCCGCGCCTGTGGCACGTCGACCGGCGGGGCATCGCGCTGGGGTTCGCGGTCGGGCTGTTCTTCGGGTTGATGGTCCCGGTGGCGCAGATCCTGTTTGCCGCGTTGTTCGCGGTCCTGCTGCGGGCGAATCTGCCGGTAGCGGTCGTGAGCACGCTCGTCACCAATCCCTTTACCTTCGGGCCGATCTATTTTCTGGCCTATCGTCTGGGCACGTTGCTGCTCGGAGAGACTCCGGCGCCGGTCAGCGAAACCGATCTGCAGGCCGATGTGGACGCGACCGTCACGGGTGCCGTGGCGTACGCGCGGTTCGTGATGGAGCAAGTGTCGCTGCTGGGCAAGCCGCTGCTGCTCGGCCTTCTCGTGCTGGCCGTGAGCGCCGCGCTGCTCGGTTATGCGCTGATCACGCTGCTGTGGCGCGTTCACGTGTCCGTGCGCTGGCGCCGGCGCAATGGCCGCCGGCCCGGCTAGACCGAACGGCGCGCGAATCAGAGGTAATAGATCGCCAAATAGGAAGCCAGCAGGATCGCTACCCACAACACCATACTGCCGGTGGGCCAGGTGCGCGCGAGCAATCCGGCGGGCCCGTGGTGTCGATAGATCCGCGCCACCGCGGCGCGCAGCGCCTGCTCCGCGGCGCGGGCCGTGCGCTGATACAGCGCCGCCGAGGCGCTGACGAGCAGGCGGGCGAGCCGCGACCCCGGCGCACGGTACAGCCAGTCGACGTCCAGCGTGATGGTCGGCGTGCGCTTGAGCAGCGGCAGCATCACGAAGAACGCAAGCCCCGAGAACAAGAGCAGTTGGAGCTGCCCGACGACGTGCGCTGCGGTGTACGGCACGAAGTGCACCGGGTACGGCAGCAGCGCGTACAACGGTTGCGGGTATACGCCGAGCGCGATGCACGCCGCGGCGAAAAGCAGCATCGCCGCGCGCATGTTCAGCGGGGGATCGGCCCGGCGCAATCCGGAATCCTTCTGGAAGAACACGAACCACGGAAACTTGATTCCGGCGTGCAGGAACACACCCGCCGAGGCGGCCGCCAGCAGCAGCCAGGTCCACGGCATGTGCTGATCCGCCGCGGCCGCCGAGATCATCGATTTGCTCACGAAACCGGAAGTGAGGGGGAAAGCCGAAATCGACAGCGCGCCGACGATTGCGCAGGCGGTGGTCAACGGCATTGTGCGGAACAGTCCACCCAACTCGCTGCACTTGCGCCGTCCGGTCATGAGCAGCACCGAACCGGCCGACATCAGCAGCAACGCCTTGTAGATGATGTGGGCAAAGGCGTGCGCGGCCGCGCCGTTGATGGCCAGCTCGGTGCCGATCCCCGCGCCGGCGACCATGAAACCGACCTGGTTGACGATGCTGTACGCGAGGATGCGCCGCATGTCGTTTTCCAGCAATGCGTAGATGATGCCGTAGAAGATCATGAACAGGCCCACGAAGATCAGCAGCTCCGTGCCGGGGAAGCCGCGCAGCAGCGCGTACACCGCCGTCTTCGTGGTGAATGCGGACAGAAACACCATTCCGGAATAAGACGATTCCGGATACGCGTCGGGCAGCCAGGCCGAAAGCGGTGGCGCGGCCGCGTTGACGAGGAACCCGGCGAGAATCAGCCAGTGCGCGGGGCTGTCCAGGGTCATGGGGCCAAAGCCGATCGAGCCCGTCTCGGCCGCATGCCCGGCAATGCCCGTCATCAACAGCACTCCTCCGCCCAGATGCACGGCCAGGTAGCGCATTCCCGCCCGGTAGGCCGCCGTGCTGCCCGCGCTCCAGATCAGGAACGCCGAGGCGAGCGCCATGACCTCCCAGAAGACAAACGCCGTGACGAGATCGCCGGCGAACACCGTGCCCACCGCAGCTCCCGCGTAGAGGAAGGCGGCCGGCAGCTCGGCCGTGTTCCTGCCGTTGAGCGCGAACAGCGCGCCCGCGAACGCCGTGATCGTGAAGACGATTGCGAACAGTCGCGCCAGCCGGTCGGCGCGCATGACGATCAGCCGGTAGTCGAGCAGGGTCGCCTGCCAGTGATCGCCGTCCGGCAGCGTGCAGCACAGCGCCAGCGCGACGAGCGGCAGCAGCAGAGCCCAGCCGGCGCGCACACCTCGCGGCATCCAGGGCAGCAGCGCTCCCGCGGCGATCAGGACCAGCGCGGGGTGAAGCGCGCTAATCGTCATAGTAGGTGTCTTTGCGTTTGAGCAGCGCGCCAAGCAGCTTGGCGACCAGGATCATCGTGGCGCAGGAGCCGAAGCCGAACCAGGCGCCGAAACCGAAGCGGCCGTCGATTCCGAAGTGTCCCGGCACCGGCACCACGAGCTGCACCAGTACGACCGCGACGAGTGCCGCGACGAACAGCGCCCACAACAGTCGGATCGTTGCGGGACGCACCAGCCAGTGGTCCTTCATTCAGCCTCCCGTAATGTCTCTGGCAAGTTGCAGCGGCAACTGCGCGCAGAAGAACATGGCCACCGTAGCCAGCGCGCTCGCCGCGAGCGCGAGCACGATCGGCAGCGGCGCTTCGCCGTGCGCCGCCTCGCCCGCATCCTCCGGCGCCTTCAGGAAGGCGCGGTACACGATCGGCAGATAGTAGGCCGCATTGAGCAGCGTGCTGGCCGCGACCACGGCCAGCGCCGCCAGATGTCCCGTCTGCAGCGTGCCCATTACCAGGTACCACTTGCTCACAAAGCCGGCGGTGGGGGGAACGCCGATCATCGACAGCGCACCGATCGCGAATGCGGTCATGGTCAGCGGCATGCGCCGCCCGATGCCGTCGAGCTGGCTGACTTCCGTCCGGTGGGCGGCGGTGTAGATCGCGCCGGCGGCGAAGAACAGCGTAATCTTGCCCAGCGCGTGCGCCACGATGTGCAGCGCCGCGGCGGTGACCGAGACCGGCGTGAGCAGCGCCGCGCCCAGCACGACGTAAGAGAGCTGGCTCACGGTCGAATACGCGAGCCGGCGCTTCAGGTTGTCGGAGCGCAGGGCGATGATGGAGGCCGCCACGATGGTGAACCCGGCGGCCACCGGCAGCCACTCGGCACTCGCGACCCCCGCGCCGTGGCTCAGGCCGAACACGTAAACGATCACCTTCACCACACTGAATGCGCCGGCCTTCACCACCGCCACCGCGTGCAGCAAGGCGCTCACGGGAGTGGGCGCGATCATGGCCGCCGGCAGCCAGCGATGAAACGGCATGAGCGCAGCCTTGCCGATGCCGAACACGTAGAGCGCGAGCAGCACTCCCAGCGTCAGGTCGCCGGCCGTGCCGGCGAGAATCCCGCCCGGGGCGAACGCGGTCGTGCCCGCGAGGAGCCAGGTCCAGGCGATGGCCAGCAGCAGCAAACCGGTCGAAGTGCCCAGCAGCAGCCCGAGATAGACGCGCCCGGCACGCCGGGCTTCCGGCGTGCCGTGATGCGTGACCAGCGGATAGGTGCTGAGCGTGAGCGCTTCGTAGAACAGAAACAGGGTCAGCAGATTGCCGGCGAACGCCACCCCCATGGTGCTCGCCAGCGCGATCGCGAAACAGACATAGAAGCGCGTCTGGTGTGCCTCGCGGTTCGCACGCATGTATCCGATCGAGTAGACCGAGTTGACGATCCAGAGGCCCGAGGCCACCAGTCCGAAGAGCATGCCGAGCGGCTCGACGCGCAGCCTCAGCGACAGGCCCGGCAGCACCGTGAACAGGTCGGCCTCCGGTCGCGCGCCCGCGAGCACTGCCGACACCATCGAGGCGACCACGCCAAACAGCAGCACTGCGGTGATGAGCGTCATGCCCTCGCGCAGATTCGGCCAGCGGCCGGTGGCCGCGATCAGCACGGCGCCCGCGGCGGGCAGCGCAATCGCGAGCTGGGGAGCATTCAGCCAGCTCACCGCACGTTCTCCAGAAGCGTTCGTGCCGCCTGCGCGGCGGTGCCGACGGTGACCGAGGTGTCGAGCCCGAAGAAGACGCAAGCCGCGGCGAGCAGCAGCGCCGGAATGAGCATCGAGAGCGGTGCCTCGCGCACGCCCTCGGCCCGGGGAGGCGGCTCGCGCAGATAGCACGTCTCGATCAGCCGCCAGACGTACACGATCGCGAGCAGCGTGCTGGCGAGGATCGCCGCCGCGAGCCACCACCAACCGCGCTCCAGCGCAGCGAGCACCAGATACCACTTGCTCACGAAGCCGACCGTGCCCGGGATGCCGATCAGGCTCAAGCCGCCGATCGTGAGTCCCGCCGCGGTCCATGGCATGCGCTTGCCCAGCCCTGCCATGCGCGCGACGGTCGGCTGGCCGATGCGCAGCGCCACGCAGCCGAGCAGCAGGAAGATCGATCCCTTGGCCACCGCGTGATTGAACAGGTGCACGATGCCACCGGTCAGGCCGGTCGCCGAGGCGAAGCTCGTGCCCAGCGTGATGTACCCGATCTGCGCCACGCTGGAGTAGGCGAACATGCGCTTGACGTCCTGCTGGAAGATGGCCACGGTCGAGGCGACGAACATGGCGGCCACGGAGAGCGCCAGCAGCACTTGCGGCAGCGGCAGGTGCGCGAAGACCAGGGAGTGGCCGAAGACCGAGAAGTAGAAGCGCAGCAGCAGGTAGACGGCGACTTTGGTGGCCGTGGCCGCCAGAAACGCCGTGGCCGCCGACGGCGCGTAGGCATAGGCGTTGGGCAGCCACAGGTGCAGCGGGAACAGCGCCAGCTTGAGCGAGATGCCGACCGTGAGAAACGCCAGTGCGGCAAGTTGCGGACGCGCGTGGCCCACCGCCGTAATGCGGTTCGACAGGTCGGAGAGGTTCAGTGTCCCCGTCATCAGGTAGAGCAGACCCACGCCGATCACGATGAACGTCGCACCGATCGTGCCCATGATGAGGTACTGATAGGAGGCGACCAGCGCGCGCCGGTCGCGGCCCAACGCGATCAGGATGTAGGTGGCGAGCGAGGAGATCTCCAGGAACACGAAGACGTTGAACGCGTCGCCGGTGATCGCGATGCCGAGCAGTCCCGCGAGGCACAGCAGATAGGCGGTCCAGAACAGATATTGCTGCTCGACGGGAATCTCGAAGCCCACGCTGGCGCGCGCGTACGGCACGACGACGGAGGCGATCCCCGAGACCAGTACCAGCACGAAGGCGTTGACGACGTCGACGCGGTACTCGATTCCCCAGGGGGCGGCCCAGCTTCCGAGCAGGTAGGAAACGGCTCCCGTGTGCAGCACCTGCAGCAGCAGCGCAACCGCGATCGCGGCCGAGACCCAGGTCACGACAAGCGCCAGCAGCCATGCGGCGAAGCCGCGCCGCAGCAGCACGCATAGCGGGGCGGCGATCAATGGCAGGGCCACTTGCAGCGCCGGAAGATGAGCGTAGATCATTCCGGCTCTTGATCCTGCGCGTGGATCTGGTCCTCTTCGATCGTGCCGTAGACCTCGTTGATCCGCACGACGATCGCGAGCCCGAGCGCGAGCGTGGCCACGCCGACCACGATCGCGGTCAAGATCAGCACGTGCGGCAGCGGATTGGAATAGAGCTTGAAGCCTTCGGCGACGATCGGCGCGGTGGCGCCGATGATCTTGCCCGGCGCGATGTAGATGAGATAGACCGAGGTCTGGAAGATGCTCAGACCGATGAGCTTCTTGACCAAGTTGCCGCGGGCGATGAGGATGTACAGGCCGACGATCAGCAGCAGGATCGCGATCCAGTAGTTCAGGTAGCCGGCCGGGTTCATGGGCCGCTGCGCGGGCCGCGCCCGCGGCCCGCGAACGTATAGAAGATCGCGAGCATGACGCCGGATACGGTGATGAACACGCCGAGCTCGACCAGGAAGATGCCCAGATGCTGGCCCGCCACCGGATCGCGCGCCAGCACGAAGTAGTCGAGATAATTGCCGCCCAGCGCGATGCCGGCCATGCCCACCCCGGCGTAGAGCAGGACGCCGGCGGCGACCATCGTTTCCACCAGCCACTCGGGGACCATACGCTTGGTCGCCTGCAGCCCGAAGATCAGCGCGTAGAAGATCACCGCCGCCGCGACGATGACGCCGGCCTGGAATCCGCCTCCGGGGCCCAGGTCGCCGTGGAACTGCACGTAGAGTGCGAACAGCATGACGAAGGGGATCAGCAGCTTCGCGATGACGCGAAGAACCATGTGACCTCTCATCGCCTGCCCTCCTCGTCGCTGTCGCGGCGGCGCCTGCGCAGCAGCGCGAGCACTCCGACTCCGGCGGTGAAGATGACCGTCGTCTCGCCCAGCGTGTCGTAACCGCGGTAGCTGGCCAGCACCGCCGTCACCACATTGGGCACGCCGGTTTCCTGCGGCCCCTGTTCGAGGTAGCGCGGCACCACGTGATGATGAATGACGCTGTCCGGACTGCCGAACTCGGGCAGACCGAGCGTGCCGTAGGCGAGCAGGCCGCCCGTGATGAGCGCGACGACGAGCGGCAGTACCGCTCGCCGCCGCGGCGCTGCCTCCTCGCTGCGCGTCAGGTACAGCGTGCCCAGCAGCAGTACGGTGGAAATGCCCGCGCCCACCGCGGCCTCGGTCATCGCCACGTCGACCGCGTCGAGCACCACCAGCACGGTGGCCATCATGAAGCTGTAGAGCCCGCCGAGAACCGCGACCGCGAACAGGTTGCGAACGCGCGCGATGGCGAGCGCCGTGGCCGCCATCATCGTCAGCAGCGCGGTTTCGGTCAGCGTTTCGATGGGCGCGCTCCTCCGTCGGAGGAGAGCCGTGGCTGCACTCCCCGCACGAGGGCGGCGCGCGCCAGGGCGTGGGTAGCGGTGGGGCTGGTGAAGAACAACAGCAACGCGATGAAGGCGAGCTTGACCGCGATGAGGCTCGCACCCGCCTGCAGCATCATCGCGAGCAGAACGAGGCCGGCACCGAGCGTGTCGGTGACGCTCGCGGCGTGCATTCGGGTGTAGAAGTCTGGCATGCGCAGCAGTCCGAGCGCACCGATCAGGCAAAACGCCGCGCCGCCCGCCAGCAGGACCCAGCTCACGGCATCGATCAACGAGGACATCACGAAACCTCCCTGTCTTCTTCATCGGTTCCCGCATCGCCCAGATCGCCGTAGCGGAAGAACTTCAGCACCGCGATGGTGCCGACCACATTGAGCAGTCCGTACACGATAGCGATGTCGAGAAAATCCGGCCGGCCGGTGAGGAAACCGATGGACGCGAGCAGGAGCACGGCGACCGTTCCGCCGGTATTGACCGCTTGCGCCCGGTCGAACACCGTGGGCCCGAGAATGGCGCGGGCGAGCGCTCCTGCGAGCGTCAAGAGCAGTGCGAGCGTCGCCATCTCGAACATCACGGCTCGATCTCGATTTCGCTCACCCGGCGGTCCATTTCGCCGGCGGCCAGCGCCCGGGCTGCGTCGGCGGTGAGTGCATGCACCAGGATCTCGCCGCGGCCCACGCGCACCGAAATCGTGCCCGGGGTGAGCGTGATGGAGTTGGCGAACACCGTGCGTCCGAGATCGCTCTTCTGCGTGGATTTCACGGTGACCAGCGTGGGACTGACGGGCAGGCGCGGATGCACGATGATGCGCGCAACTTCCCAGGCCGACTTGACGATCTCTTTTGCGAGCCAGGGCCAGTAGGCGAGCATCGCCCGAGGCGCGAGATGCAGAGGATGGCCCTCCTGATCGACGACCTCCATGCGCCGTGCGAAGGCCACGACGGCCAAGGTGCATCCGATGCCGGCGCCCAGCAGGAAAGGCGTGAAGTGGCCCGACAGAAGGAGCCAGAAGACGAAGAGAACGATTGCCGTGCTGACGAGGCGCAAGCGCCGGTGCCTCACGTGTGCTCGATGCGTTGGCGCCGCGCGGTCCGCGGCGCCAACGCTTTTCGGGCCTCGCGACGTGGGGCGGATTCTATCGGCTCGGGCGTCGTGTCACAACCCGAAGCCCCGGAGCCGTCGCGGCTGCCTGTGCCGCCGCGCGGGCACGGCTCGCAGTGCAACAACGGCAGCGCGATGTTCGCGAGACTGGTCAACATCGGGGTTTCCCTCATAGAATCGCTCCACGCAGCGAGAAGCTCGAGACCAAAGGGTTCTTGTGCCGGCACCGGCACAACGCGGCGTCCACACGGCGGCAGCTCGGTGCCGCGCTCCACGCCTCACGCGGGGAAGTCGCGGCACAGGCACGGTTTCGCGAATTCATACCGGAGGAGGAGACTCAGATGTCAAGAAACAAGCGCTCGACCAGGAAGACCGCCCCTGTATCCAGTTCACGGCGCCGGTTCCTGGGTCGAACGGCGGCGGTTGGCGGTGCTGCCACGCTCGCGACCCTAGCCGGCTGCGGCCTGGGCCAGGACTCGAAACAGGCCGCCACATCCGGGGGTGGCGCGGGCGGCGATCTGCCGCAGCTCAACCTGCGCTTCCAGGGCGGGTTTCCCGCCAAAGACCCCTTGTTCGACATCGCGCAGGACTTCTACCGGCTGCTCTCCGAGCTCTCCGGCGGGAAGATCAAGGTCGAACTGCTCCAGGCTGGCTCCGTGGTCGGCGCGTTCGACCAGGCCGATGCAGTGCACAAGGGAATCCTGGACGGGTCGCACGCGGTGCCGGCGTTCTGGTACGGCAAGGACAACGCGCTGTCGCTGTTCGGCACCGGACCGGCGCTCGGGCAGGATGCCAACACGGTGCTCGCCTGGATGGAATACGGCGGCGGCCAGCAGCTCTACGACGAGCTGTACCGCGACATCCTGAAGCTCGACGTGGTCGGCCTGATGTACGGTCCCATGCCCACGCAGCCGCTCGGCTGGTTCCGCAAGGAAGTGAGATCGGCCGCGGAGTTCAAGGGAATCAAGTACCGGACCGTAGGCCTGTCGATCGACGTGTTCAAGAACATGGGCGCGGCGGTCGTCGCGCTCCCCGGCGGCGAAATCGTGCCGGCGCTGGAGCGCGGCGTAATCGATGCAGCCGAGTTCAACAATCCCGCCTCAGACAGCGCGTTGGGATTCCCCGACGTGGCCAAGACCTGCATGGTGAAGAGCTACCACCAGCCCGGGGAGTTCTTCGAGATCCTGATCAACCGCCGCGTCTGGGAGTCGATGCCCGAGGCTTATCGCACGATGTTCAGGATCACCGCCAAGGCGGCGAGCGCGCAGATGAGCTGGAGGACAATGGACCTGTACTCCAAGGAATACGAGAACCTGCGCGACAAGCGCGGCATCCGGTTCGTGGAAACACCGAGGGACATTCTCGAGGCCCAGCTCAAGGCCTGGGACGCGGTGATCGCGGAGAAGGCCGCGGCGAATCCCTTCTTTGCCAAGGTGCTGGAATCGCAGAAGGCGTTCATGAAGCGGGTGGTCGGCTATCAGGTGAAGTTCATCGTCGATCCGCGCCAGGCCTACGAGCATTTCTTCGGCAAGGTCGCCTGAACGCAGCGGCGGTGCCGCCGGACTGCCATAGAGGGAGCTGCCCGTGAAGAGCGTACTGTTCATGATCGACCGCCTGAGCACCTGGACGGGCAAGGCGTTCGCCTGGTGCGGCGTGCTGTTGACGCTGATCGTGTGCTACGACGTGGCTGCGCGCTATATTTTCAGGAACCCGACGCAGTGGGGGTTCGACGTCGCGATCATCCTCTACGGCGTGCTATTCATGATGGCCGGTGCCTACACCCTGTCGCGCAACGGCCACGTGCGGGCGGACATGATGTACCGCACGCTGCGGCCGCGCTCGCAAGCGTGGATCGATCTGGCGCTGTACTTGCTGTTCTTCTTCCCAGGGATCGCCGCGCTGGTCTACGCCGGCGTGGAGTTCGCCCACACCTCCTGGGCAATGAGGGAGGTCTCCAGCGTCACCTCGGCGGGAACTCCGATCTACCCCTTCAAGATGGCGATCCCGCTCGCCGGTCTTCTCCTGTTCCTGCAAGGCGTCGCGGAAGTCGTGCGCTGCGTGATCTGCATCCGCACCGATCAGTGGCCCCAGCGTTTGCACGACGTCGAGGAGGAAGACATCGAGCAGTTGAAGGACATCCTCGCCGGCGGGCAGGAGAAGAAATGAACGCGGTCGGTCTGGTCAGGTTCGAAGCGCGCACGATCGGGATCGGCATCATCGCCCTCATTGCGGCCGCCTACATCCTGTTTCTGCCGCCGCCGTCCCAGATCACGCATGCCCATCTGGGGATGGTGATGCTGGGGATGATCGTCGCTTCCATCCTGCTCGGCTTCCCGATCGCGTTCACCCTGATCGGCCTGGGGATTCTGTTCGGCGTCGTGGCCTTCGACAGATCGGGCGTTGCCCTGCTGGACAACCCCATCTTCGACAACATGGTGCTGCGCACCTACGGGGTGATGACCAGCGACGTGATCATCGCGGTGCCGCTGTTCATCTTCATGGGCTACATCGTCGAGCGCTCCGGCATCATCGACCGGCTGTTCCGCAGCCTCGAG
>DATMAN010000059.1 GCA_035560005.1 Burkholderiales bacterium
GATCCGCAATCTCGGCGAGTACGAGGGCGACTTGAACATCAGTGATCGACTCATCGCGGATCTGATCGCGGCCTGCCGCGCGGTGGTCGCCAAGCTCGATGCCCTGAAGCCACCCGCGGAAGCGAAGTAGACGCCGGTCACCGCGCGAGCAAAGCGCCTCCATCTATCATCTATCGTTCTCATCTATCGCTCCCCCAGCGCCTGCCGCAGCGTGGCCAGCGGCATGAAAAGCTTGTGCGGATCGTCAGGAAGGGGCAGAAACCCGAAACGGCGGTAGTAGTGGCTGGCCGCCTCATCTTTGGCATCCACGAAAAGACCGATGATCCCGGCGCTGTCGGCTACCTGGAGCGCGCGGCGCACGGCATGCACCGTCATCAGCGCACCCAGACCCTGGCGTTGTCTCGAACGGGCAACGGCCAGCCGCGCGAGTTTGACGCCGTGGGCTTTGGCAGGATACTTCTTGGCGTAGCGTGGCGGCAGGCTGTCGGTCACGATTTCCGCCAAGCTCATCGTCACATATCCGAGGATGGTATCGGGCGCCCCATCCTCAACCAGCACCTCAGTCCGCGACAGACCCTTGTCCGTGTGCTGCCGGGCGGTGTATCGCAGGTAGTCGTTGAGCTCGGGGCTGCCGCAATCGAAGTCCTCGCGGCGGTGCCGACGGTTCAGCAGCTCAATCCTGAGCATTCAAGGATGAGCGCTTGTAGGCGGCAACCGCTTTCTTCAGCCTGGCATTGGGGGAGGGCGGGTTTTCCAGCGCCCGGAAGAACGCTTGCGCGTCGCGGCGGCTCAGGCGGATGATTCGCTCCCGCTCCAGCACCGCATGTGCCTCCTTGAGGGCCGCCTGCACCACGAACTGGTTCAGCGTCGCGCCCGAGAGAGCGGCGGCTTCCTCGAGCGTCTTGCGCACCGGCTTCGGCACGCGGGAGCTGATGCGCTCCTTGTCGGTGTTCAGCATGGTCTTACCTTCGGTTGGATCACGTACCGGAGTGTAGCATGGTGGCGCCATTTTGGCACCATAGCGATTTCTTGCGTCAGCGACGTTCGAAAAAAATTTTCGTGTGGCACTTGTGTGCCACTTCAAACGGCCTCTTGGGCGAGCTTTCGATCGGCAGTCCGAGTAGTTCGGCATATGCGGCGTCCATTTGGTGCCGTGAAGCGAACGTACCAATGCGGACTGCCCTTGAATTTGCAGAGCATGGATGTTCCTCTTCATGCCGTGGCCGCTTGGCGCCGGCGCGCGACTTCCTTGCCGATGAGCTGGAAGCCGCGGACATTGGCCAACAGGGGCTCCCGTACGATCTGGACGCTGTGCCGCGGGAACCGCTGGGCTAGCGCCTCGCGGTAGAGATTCGCGCCACCGCCCACCAGCAGGATCGCCTCGATATCGCGTCCGGCCCCGACCGAGTTCGCGATCGCGTGCGCCGCCTCTTCGGTGACGCTGCGCGCGGTCTCGAGATGGCGGGCCTGCAGGGGCGTGCGCCGGCCGAAGAGCGTGAGGTAGCCATAGCGGAGCGCCGCATCAAGCAGCGGCAGCTTATCGAGTGGGATTCGCTCCTCGTCGGCCACGGCACGCGCCACCGCCCGGGCGACCGCCTGCACGCCGCCGGCGAAGCTCCCGCAGCGCTTGGGCAGCGGCTGCAGGCCCTTCGTGGTCAGCCGGTCGACGGTGTAGTAGCCGGGATCGACGTAGAGCTCGGGCTCGCCGACGGAATGAGCGACCTGCCAACTGTACTACGGACCGTTTCAACGTTGAGCAACACACGCGACTACACGCCGGTGCCGAACATCTTCGAACGCTTCGCCGAACGCGTACCCAGCATCGGTCAGCAGCTCCTAGACAACTTTCTGTCGTCGTCCGATTTGCAGTGCACGCTTCAATAATGATTCGTTTTGTAAAGTCTGGCCTTTCCCATTTCCCCGACAGTCGGGCGCGGATTAGACATCGCGCTGAAAGGTGGAACGGCGATCAATCTGTTCGTGCGCGACATGCCGCGGCTGTCGGTGGATATCGATTTGACTCGGTTGCCCCTGGGTATCACCGACGACATACGAAGGATGTTCGTTGTCTATCTTGCCAGCCACGATCGGCCGATGAGCGAGCTCCTTGATCCCGCCAGGGAAGATTTTCGCTAGGTGTATGAGCGTGAGTTTATCGGGATGGTGACCAAGCGCGTCGAATACGACGAGCTGGTGGAAGTCCGTGAATGACTCATTGGCACGATAAGAAGTACGTTAACGGAGAATGAGAAGAAATTTCTCCTTCGATAAAGCAGGGGCAACCGGACTGGAATCTCATGCCAGTATCCGGCATCGATCAACTGCCTGGAATCCAATGGAAGCTGATGAACATTCGAAAAATGAAGAAGGAAAAGAACGAGCAATCAACGAAGAAGCTTCGCAAGGTCCTGGGACTGTGAGTGAACAGAAACGCAAATCGAAGGCTCGGTAAAGCTTTGAACTGTTTTTCTAGGATTAAAAGGTGGCTCGACTAGAGGAACTAAAGAGAGGCGCACTCGTCCGCGGCATATCGCCCAGCGGAGCGGTTACTGTGGAGTGCGGGCGGAGAACCGCCCCTTCACAGCCTGTTTCTTCGACACGGACACCTCCTCTAGTCACAGGGCATGTTGCCCCAAATGGGTGATTTTGTCCCGGTGGGAAGGCGGTAATGCCAAGGATGTTCAGGTGACCGAGACATAATCGTCAACCCGCTGTTGAGGCAGCCCACCCAGGTCCCCTGCGACGTGCAATGATTGGCGGATGTGAAACGGGTGTCCTCCTAGGGGTCGCATCAGGTTACGAGGGAGGAGGGTGTATTCGTTGCGACTGGCATCCCGAAACCCGAAGGAAGAGTAAACTCGCCGTGGCGCGGGACCGTTACCCCGAAGAAGAGGCCGACAGATGCAAACCCGGAACCGGATGACGCTCACCATCGCGCTCGAGCGCTACGACCGCCACTTTCCGTTTTTCGACGGCACCGTGGCGCCGCCCGCGAACGTCGAGCTCAACGTGTTGCAGGTCGGCCAGAGCGTCACGCTGCGCGACGGCACCGACCGCCACGGGCGGATGTTGCGGGGCGAGTTCGACCTCTGCGAATTCTCCATGTCGAGCTATTTGATGGCGAAGGAGCGCGGCTTGCCGCTCACCGCGGTGCCGGCGTTTCCCCGGCGCCTGTTCAGCGCC
>DATMAN010000060.1 GCA_035560005.1 Burkholderiales bacterium
GGACGTGGCCGGTGATGGCACCACCACCGCCACCGTGCTGGCCCAGTCGATCGTGCAGGAAGGCATGAAGTTCGTGGCCGCCGGCATGAACCCGATGGACCTGAAGCGCGGCATCGACAAGGCGGTCAATGCCGTGGTCGAGGAGCTGAAGAAGATTTCCAAGCCCTGCACCACGAGCAAGGAGATCGCCCAGGTCGGCGCCATCTCGGCCAACGCCGACGCCGACATCGGCAAGATCATCGCCGATGCAATGGACAAGGTCGGCAAGGAAGGCGTCATCACGGTCGAGGACGGCTCGGGGCTGAACAACGAGCTGGAAGTCGTCGAGGGCATGCAGTTCGACCGCGGTTATCTCTCGCCGTACTTCATCAACAACCCCGACAAGCAGATCGCGGTGCTGGAAAACCCCTACATCCTGCTGCACGACAAGAAGATCTCCTCGATCCGCGATCTGCTGCCGGTGCTCGAACAGGTCGCCAAGGCAGGTCGTCCGCTGCTCATCATTGCCGAAGAAGTGGAAGGCGAAGCGCTCGCCACGCTGGTGGTGAACAACATCCGCGGCATCCTGAAGACCTGCGCGGTGAAGGCCCCCGGGTTCGGCGATCGCCGCAAGGCCATGCTCGAGGACATCGCCATCTTGACCGGCGGTACCGTGATCGCCGAAGAGGTCGGCCTGTCGCTGGAGAAAGCGACCCTGAAGGATCTCGGCCAGGCCAAGCGCGTGGAGGTGGGCAAGGAGGAAACCACCATCATCGACGGCGCCGGCGATCCGAAGCAGATCGAGGGCCGGGTGAAGGCGATCCGCCAGCAGATCGAAGAGTCGACGAGCGACTACGATCGCGAGAAGCTGCAGGAGCGCGTGGCGAAGCTCGCCGGGGGCGTGGCGGTCATCAAGGTCGGCGCCGCGACCGAAGTGGAGATGAAGGAGAAGAAAGCGCGTGTGGAAGACGCGCTGCACGCCACGCGCGCGGCGGTCGAGGAAGGCATCGTGCCCGGTGGTGGCGTGGCGTTGATCCGTGCCCGCGCCGCCATCGCCAAGCTGAAGGGCGACAACCATGACCAGGACGCCGGGATCAAGATCGTCGCGCGTGCGCTGGAAGAACCGCTGCGCTGGATCGCGGCCAACGCGGGAGACGAACCTTCGGTCGTGGTCAACAAGGTGAGCGAGGGCAAGGGCAACTTCGGCTACAACGCGCAGACCGGCGAGTACGGCGACCTGGTGCAGATGGGCGTGCTCGATCCGACCAAGGTGACGCGCTATGCATTGCAGAACGCAGCCTCCGTCGCGGGCCTGATCCTGACCACCGACGCGATGGTCGCCGAGCTGCCCAAGGAAGAGCACTCTCACGCCGGGCACGGCGGGGGCATGGGGGGCATGGGCGGCATGGACATGTAAGCGCCGAGTTCTCCGAGGAAAGCCCCGCGCGAGCGGGGCTTTTTTTTGTCCGCGGCGCGGCGTACTGTACGGCGCACTCATGGTGCCGACCGCCGAGATTCCCGAGGCGCTGCGCGAGACGACGATCGAAGAGCTGCGCCGGCATGCGCCGTTTTCCGCGATGGCACGCGCGCACCTGGGCGAGCTGGTCGCCAAGCTGTCGCTGGCCTATTTCCCCGCGGGCCGGCAGATTCTCTCGCCTGAGCATGGGGTTCCCGAGCACCTGTTCATCGTCCGGCGCGGACTGGTCGAATCCCTGGTACCCGAGAGCGCCGCGGCCAACACGGCACCGGTCATCACGCTGTCTGCGGGCGAGGCCTTCCCCATCGGTGCGCTGATCGCCGCGCACCCGCCGGTCAACCTGTTTCGCGCGGCGCAGGACAGCTTCTGTTTCCTGCTGCCACGCGAGACCTTCGCCCGGATGCTGGAGATCAGCACCGAGTTCCGCGACTTCTGTACCCGTCGCCTGGCTCACCTGCTGGAGCGCTCGCAGGAGAGGCTGGTTGCGGAGTACGCCAACGCCGCGGCCGCCAGCCGTTCGCTCGCTCAGCCGCTGGGCGAGATCGCGACGCGGACACCGGTGTGCTGCGCCCCCGCGACCAGCCTGCGCCAGGCCGCCGCGCTGATGCACGAAGGCCGGGTCGGATCGATCGTGGTGGTCGACGCGGCCGGGCGTGCGCTCGGGATCTTCACGCTGCGCGACCTGCTGGACCGCGTCGTCGCGCAGGGCGCGGATCTCGAGGCGCCGATCGAGCGTTTCATGACCCGCGATCCGGTCGCCCTGGATGTCGACCAGGCGGCGGTGGATGCTGCGGTCGCGATGGCGCGTCACGGTTTCCACCACATTCTGGTCACGCGTGACGGCCGCCTCAGAGGCGTCGTTTCGGAACGAGACCTGTTCGCGCTGCAACGCGTGCAGGTCACGCGCATCGCGGACGCCGTGCGCGCCGCGGCCGACCTCGATGCCCTCGTACCGATCGCAGCGGATGTCCGCGCGCTCGCGCACAGCTTGCTGGCGCAGGGCGCTTCGAGCGAGCACGTCTCCAGGATCATCACCGAACTCAACGACCGGCTGAGCACCCGTCTCATCGAGCAGGAAATGGATTGCGCGGATGTGAGGGGCATCGAGCTTTGCTGGCTGGCACTCGGTTCCGAAGGGCGCGGCGAGCAGACGTTCGCCACCGACCAGGACAATGCCATCGTCTTTGCCGATCCAGTGACGGGAACCGCGGAAGAGTCGCGCGCCCGACTGCTCCCGGTGGCCTCGCGCATCAACCAGGGTCTGGATCGCCTGGGCTTTCCCCTGTGCAAAGGGGGGATCATGGCAGGCAATCCGCGCTGCTGTCTGTCGTTTTCCGAATGGCGCGGGCGCTTCGCGCACTGGATCGACCAAGGAGACCCGCAAGCGCTGCTCGACAGCGCGATCTTCTTCGATTTCCGCCCGCTGTGGGGCGAGGCGACATTGGCGCAGCGCCTGCGCGACTGGCTCGCGCCCGTCGCGCGCGCCAACAGCCGCTTTCAGCGCCAGCTCGCGCAGCAGGCGCTCGCCAACGCCCCGCCGCTCGGGGCGCTGGGCGATTTCAAGCTGTCGGACCGGGCCGATCGATCCGGCGTGCTCGATCTGAAACTCCAGGGCACGGCACTGTTCGTCGATGCCGCCCGAGTGGCAGCGCTGGCCGCCGGCGCGCAGGCGAGCGCAACCGCGGCGCGGCTCCGGCAGGCCGCCGAGCGCCTGCGCCTGGATTCGCGGGAGTGCGACGCCTGGTTGGAGGCGTTCTGGTTTCTGCAGTTGCTGCGGCTGAAGCATCAGCACGCGCGGCTGCAAGCCGGGCTCCCCGCGGACAACCTGCTCGATCCGGCCGCGCTCAACGAACTGGACCGTCGAATCCTCAAGGAGTGCTTTCTCCAGGCGCGCCGGCTGCAGGCGTGGTTGCGGTTCGAGTACCAGTTGTGAGCCTGTTTACCCGGTGGTTCGGGCCGCGCGTGCGCCTACCGAAAGACATGTCCGAAGCGCTCGCCGCCTGGCGTCGCCTCCCGCCCCCGGACCTCGATCGCCCGTTGGCAGACCTGCGCTGGGTCGTTGTGGATACCGAGTCGAGCGGCCTCGATCCCCATCAGGACCGTCTGCTGTCGATCGGCGCTTGCGCCATCGACCACTGCAAGCTTCATCTGGACGAAGTCTTCGCGGTTTCGCTGCGCCAGCACTACCCCAGCGCCGAGGACAACATTCTCGTTCACGGCATCACCGGGTCCGCGCAGCTCACCGGCGAGGAGCCGGCGACGGCGCTTCTCGGCTTTTTGCAGTTCCTGCGCAACGACATTCCGGTGGCCTTTCACGCGGCGTTCGACGCCACCTTGCTGGCGCACGCAATGCGCATGCATCTGGGGGCGAAGCTGCGGAGGGTCTGGTTCGACGCCGAGTGGATACTGGCCGCACTCTTTCCGGACGCGGCGGGCACCAGGCGGTCGCTGGACGACTGGCTGAGGCGCTTCGGAATCTCCGGCTACACGCGCCACGACGCGCTGTCGGACGCCTTCGCCACCGCCGAGCTGCTGCTGATCGCGATCGAGCAGGCCGGGCTGCAAGGAGCGAGGAGCGCGCGCGACCTGCAGCGGCTGTGCGCCGCGCACCGGGCGCTCGTACGTCTGCGCCGCACACGCTCGCCTTGAAAAGCGCCCGGGCGTCGGCTACTCTGCCACGCGTCGAGCGGCCGATAACCACCAAGACAACGTGCGCGCCGGGCGGATCCCGCACCGGCAAGAATGCGGCTCAAGGAGGAGAACCATGGAGCTTTCCGAGAAGCACCGGGAGTACTGGCGGAGAAATATCTCGCTCACGGCCGTCCTGCTCGCCGTCTGGTTCGTCGTCACTTTCGTGCTGGGGTATTTCGCGATCCCGCTTTCGGAATTCAACTTCCTGGGATTCCCCTTCAGCTTCTACATGGCGGCCCAGGGTTCGCTGATCATCTACGTGATCCTGATCTGGCTGTATGCCCGCCGCATGGGCCGGCTCGACCGGGAGTACGACGTCGCCGAAGGAGAAGAATGATGGCTACCGCGCAGCAGACCTTCGCCCGACAGCTCAGGAAGTACTACGCGTTCTACACCGGCGGCTTCATCCTGTTCGTCGTCCTGCTGGCAATCGCCGAGCAGATGGGATTGCCGCGGCGCTATATCGGTTACACCTTCCTGCTGGCCACGATCGCGCTCTACGCCGGCATCGGCATCATGAGCCGCACCGCGGACATCGCCGAGTACTACGTCGCAGGGCGCAAGGTCCCGGCATTCTTCAACGGCATGGCCACCGGCGCGGACTGGATGAGCGCCGCTTCTTTCATCGGCATGGCCGGCACGGTCTACGCGATGGGCTTCGACGGCCTTGCGTTCATCATGGGCTGGACCGGAGGCTATGTCCTCGTCGCGCTGCTGCTCGCGCCTTACCTGCGCAAGTTCGGCCAGTTCACGATTCCCGATTTCCTGGGCGCGCGCTACGAGGGCAATCTGCCGCGTGCCATCGGCATCATCGCGGCGATTCTCGCCTCCTTCGTCTACGTCGTCGCGCAGATCTACGGCGTGGGCATCATCACCAGCCGTTTCACCGGCGTGGAGTTCGGCATCGGCGTGTTTCTCGGGCTGGCCGGGATCCTGGTGTGTTCCTTCCTCGGTGGCATGCGGGCCGTGACCTGGACGCAGGTTGCACAGTACATCATCCTCATCATCGCCTACCTGATTCCGGTGGTGTGGCTGTCGCTCATGCTCACCAACAATCCCTTCCCGCAGCTTGCCTACGGTCAGGTGCTGCAGAAGCTCACCGTGCGCGAGAAGGAGTTGACGGAGGACCCGAAGGAAATCGAGGTGCGAAATCTCTTCAGGCAGCGCGCGGAGGCGCTGGACGCCAAAATCCAGGGTCTGCCCGCATCGTTCGAGCAGGAGCGCGCCGCGCTGGAGAAGAAGCTCGCCGACCTCACCGCTGTCGGAGCGCCCGAGGACCAGATCAAGGCCGCGAAGGCGGCGCTGGATGCCTTCCCGAAGACGCCCGAGGAAGCGAAGGCCGTATGGACCGCGCAGAAGGCCGCCGCGCTGGGCAAGTCGGCGCCGCCCAAACCCCACGCCACGCCCTTCCCGGGCAAGGACGAAAAGGCGCGGGAGATCGCGCGCAAGAACTTCCTCGCGCTGGTGTTCTGCCTGATGATCGGCACCGCCGCGCTGCCACACATCCTGATGCGCTACTACACGACCCCCAGCGTGTCCGAGGCGCGCAAGTCGGTGTTCTGGTCGTTGTTCTTCATCTTCCTGCTCTATTTCACCGCGCCCGCGCTGGCGGTGCTGGTGAAGTACGAGGTGTATACGAACCTGGTGGGCTCGAGCATCGCGCAGCTGCCGCGCTGGGTCGAGCTGTGGTCACAGGTCGACAAGACCCTGCTCTCGGTAACCGACATCAACGGCGACGGAATCCTGCAACTGCCCGAATTGACGCTCGGACAGGACATCATCGTGCTGGCCACGCCCGAGATTTCGGGCCTGCCCTACGTGATCTCCGGCCTGGTCGCGGCCGGAGGCCTGGCGGCGGCGTTGTCCACCGCCGACGGGCTGCTGCTGACCATTGCCAACGCGCTGTCGCACGATCTGTACTACAAGATGCTCGACCCCGGCGCCTCGACCCAACGCCGCGTGGCGATTTCCAAAGGTCTGCTGCTGGGCGTGGCCGTCATCGCCGCGTACGTGACCTCGCTGAAGCCGGGCAACATCCTGTTCCTGGTGGGCGCCGCGTTCTCGCTGGCGGCCTCCGCCTTCTTCCCCGCGCTGGTGCTCGGCATCTTCTGGAAGCGAGCCACCAAGTGGGGCGCGGTGGCCGGCATGGTCATCGGGCTGGGAATCTGCTTCTGGTACATGGTCACGCGCTATCCGTTCTTCGGCATCAACGCGCCGCGCATCTGGGATATCGATCCGATTTCCTCCGGCATCTTCGGCGTGCCCGCGGGCTTCCTCACCATCGTGGTCGTGAGCCTGCTCACACCCGCGCCGGCGAAGCAGACACAGGAGCTGGTCGAGCACGTGCGCTATCCGCACCTGCGAGGCGACATCGAAACGCGCGCCACCTGAGCGCCCGCTTGTTGCGCCGGAGCCGCTCGCGGGTCGAGGCGCCGCACACGCGTTTTCATGCCGCTTGACGTCTTTGCGATATCCGTTCTTCGGGCGCTGGTCGAGGTCGCGCTGTTCGTGATGCTCGGCCAGGGAGCGCTGTATGCGATCGCCGGCGCGCGCCGCGAGCGCAACCCCATCTACAAGCTCTTCCGGCTGATCACCTCGCCGGTGATCCGGTTCACACGGGCGATCCTGCCCAAGGTCATCATCGACCGCCACGTCCCGCTGATCGCCTTCTTCCTCGTGTTCTGGCTGTGGATCGTGCTCAGGCTCGCCAAACAGCAGCTTTGTGCTGCGCATGGCTTTGTCTGCTGACCCTGAAGCGGTTGGTCTCGCCGAAAAATTCCGTATAATTCGCCGCTTCGCGCGGGGTCAGGATCCTCGGCGTGCGTGTGTCCCGCGGGGGCCAAGTAGCTCAGTTGGTAGAGCAGAGGACTGAAAATCCTTGTGTCGGTGGTTCGATTCCGCCCTTGGCCACCATCTTTGCCGGTGCTTCTAGCAAGCCCGCCTGATTGCCCTCCGAAGGGATCGCGAGTTCTTCCGCAAGAGCAGTCCGGTCACCTGGCTCAATCAGATTTTTGAGCGAGATCTCCGCGGTATTCGCACCGCACTTCATTTCCGCGATGGTGCCCCGCG
>DATMAN010000061.1 GCA_035560005.1 Burkholderiales bacterium
GCGTCGCGCACTGCGGCGGCGATCTCCGCCTTCGGCGTGCGGATCATGCGCAGCGGAAACGCAATGTTGTCGAACACGGTCATGTGCGGGTAGAGCGCGTAGCTCTGAAACACCATCGCGACGTCGCGGTCGGCTGGCGGCAGCAGCGTCGCATCCCTCCCGTCGAGATAAACGCTCCCCTCGGTGGCAATCTCAAGCCCCGCGATGATGCGCAATGTCGTCGTCTTGCCGGAGCCCGAAGGTCCGAGCAGCGAAAAAAACTCGCCCGGTCGGATTTCGAGATTCACATCCTTAAGCACCGTGATGTCGTGGAACGACTTGCCGACGCCAACGAGCTTTACCTCCCCGCGGCGCGTCATCGCCGGCTCACGCCCTTCACTGCGCCAGCCGACAGCCCGGCAACGATGTGCTTCTGCGCAGTGATGCCGAGAACGATGACCGGAAGCATGGCCACCAGCGCCGCTGCGGCGAGCTGCGCCCACTGCGTCTGCTCGGTATTGATGTAGTTATACATCGAGACGGTTACCGGCTTCACCGTCGCCCCGCCGAGGACCACGGCGAAAAGGAATTCGTTCCAGGCGTTGAGGAAGACGAAAACCACCGTCACTGCGATCGCACCCCGCGCCTGAGGCAGGACCACGTGCCAGAGCGCCTGCCAGCGGTTCGCGCGGTCAAGCAGTGCCGCTTCCTCCATCTCGCGCGGGATGTCCTCGAAGTAGGACACCAGCAGCCAAATCGCGAACGGCAGCGAGAATGTTAGGTAGATGAGCACAAGACCGCGGTAGCTGTCCATCCAGCCGATGCGGTTGAGGATCAGGAAGTACGGGATGATCAGCCCGATCGGCGGCACGAACTGCGTCGCAAGGACGTAGAAGCCGAGCTGCGTCTTGCCGCGGAGCTTCAGGCGCGCAAAGGCGTAGGCCGCGGGCACCGCGATAACGATGGTGAGCGCCGTGGTAGCAAGTGCGATGACGATGCTGCTCGCGAGGTTCGGCACAATGTTGGTCGGACCGAAAAGCACCGCGGCAAAGTTCTTGAGCGTGGGCTCGAAGACGACCGTCGGCGGAAAAGCGAGCACCTCCTTTTCGTCCTTCAACGAGGTGAGCACGGCGAGCAGCACAGGTACAGTCCACACCGCGAGAAGGAACGCGCCGACTGCCGTCAGGAGCGCGCGCCTCACGAAGCCCTCCGCACGCGGAAGAGGATCACCGACACGGCGAGCGTCAGCGCGAGCAGTACGACCGCGGCCGCCGCACCGTAGCCGAGCGAGAGCTCGGCGAACGCGACGCGATATGCGTAAAGGTTGACGATTTCCGTCGCCGTGCCCGGTCCGCCGCCCGTGGCGGCATAGATGGCGGCGAAGGCCGACAGCGCGACCGTGGTGCGCAGGATCACCACAATCACGATCGCCGGGCGCAGCAGCGGAAGTGTGACGTGCACGAACCGCTGCCAGGCGCCCGCGCGGTCGATGCGCGCGGCCTCATGGAGGTCCGCCGGCAGCGCGGCGAGCGCGGCAAGCATGTACAGGAACACGAACGGCGTCCACTGCCAGGTATGGATCACGATGACCGAGACGCGCGCAAGCGCAGGATCGCCGAGCCAGTTCTGCGACGGGAAGCCGAGCGCGCGGACCGCAAAGTCCACGATGCCGAAGTCGGGCGTGAGCATCAGCGTCCGCCAGAACAGGCCGGCGACGACCGGCGCGAGCACGATGGGCAGGATGGCAGCTACGCGGAACGCCCACTGGGCGCGCGGAATCTGCAGGATAAGGAGCGCCATGCCGAGGCCGAGGACGAGCTGCAGCGCGACCGTGACGCCCGCGTAGACGAACGTGAAACCGAGCGCCCCCCAGAAACGCGCGTCGTGCCACATGCGCACGTAGTTCTCCGCGCCGACGAAGCGGTCCATTCCCGGCATGCCGAGGTTGATGTTCTGCAGGCTCTGCCAGAGGAGATAGGCCAGCGGAAACGTGGTGCTTGCCAGGAGCACAAGTACCCCCGGCGCCACCAGCATAAGGGCGAAGCGCCGCTCAGATCGTTCGACGAGCGCGAGCCGCCGCGCCGCGGACGACTTAGCCGCCACGCATGATTCTCTCGACTTGCACCTGCGCGTCGTCGAGCGCCTGCTTGGGCTTAACCTGGCCGACCAGCGCCGCCTGGACGATCTTTGCCATGGTCTCGCCGATCGCCGGCCACTGCGCCACGCGCGGCCGCCAGTCCACGTCGGTGTCGTGTGCGAGCGAGTCGAGCGAGGCCTCCAGCAGGTTGGTTCCCGCGTCGGCGATCACCTTGGAGAAGGGACCCGTCTTCCACATCGGGAGACGGTTTACCCCGAAGCGCTTCCCCGGACCCTTGAAGGCGTACGAGGTGCGGATCTGCGTCTCTTCCGATGCCGCCCACTGGATAAAGAGCCAAGTCGCCTGGCGGGCTTTCTCCGGCAGCGCCGAGTTGATGGGCATCGCCCAGTTCCAGATCGAGGTCACCCGCCGCCCGGCAGGGCCCCTCGGCCAGCGCGCGAAACCGATCTTGCCGACCACCTTCGAGCGCTCCGGGTTGGCAATCACGGTGACCGCGGTATGGCCGTCAATGAAGCAACCGATTGTGCCCTGCGCGAACGCGTCGGCGATGTCGGGCCAGTTCCAGTTCTGCGCCGCCTTCGGCGCGAAGGCGTTGTTCGTGCTGACGTACCACTCGAGCGCGGCGACCGCCTCGGCGCTGTTCACCCGGATCTTGCCGTCGCGGTCGAACCACCTGCCTCCGAAGGCGCCGAGAATGGAGGGATAGATGTACATGTTCTGCCCCGCGCCCGGCATGCCGCGCAGGCAAAATCCCCACAGGCGGTTTGCCGGGTCGTGCAGCGCCTTTGCGTTCTTGACGACGTCGTCGAACGTTTCGGCGGCTCGCAGCCCTTTTGCGTCGTAGAGATCCTTGCGATAGGTCTGCAGGGTCATCTCGCCATCGTAGGGAATGCCGTACGTACGCCCGTCCACCATGTCGGCCTTGCGCCAGGCTTCGAAGATGTCTTCGTAGCGGAACCAGGCCTTGTCGGTGAGTTTGGGATCGTC
>DATMAN010000062.1 GCA_035560005.1 Burkholderiales bacterium
TACTCAAGGCCGCGCGGCTGCTCGTGGAAAAAGGCTTCAAGCAGATGAAGACCCAACTGGCGCTTCCGGGCGAGACCACGCCGGCCAAGGAAGTCGAGCGCGCCCGCCTGATACGCGAAGCGGTCGGTCCGCACATCGACCTCATGTGCGACATCAACCAGCGCTGGTCGGTCAATCAGGCCGTCGATATCGGCGCGCGCGTCGAGGACGTGCGTTTTTTCTGGCTCGAAGACGTGACCGCGCACGACGATTACAGCGGGCTTGCGCGCGTGGCCCAGGCGCTGGTTACGCCGCTTGCCGGCGGCGAATGTTTATACGGCATCACGCCGTTTCGGCACATGATCGAAGCCCATTCCGTGGACATCATCATGATCGATCTCAATCGGGTCGGCGGCATTTCCAACTGGATGAAAGTGGCGGCGATGGCCGAGGCTTTTAACCTGCCGGTAGTGAGCCATTTGTTTCCTGAAATCCACGTTCATCTGGTGGCAGCGGTGCCGAACGGCCTGACGGTCGAATACATGCCCTGGTCGTTCGGACTTTTCGAGGAGGTGCCGCAACCGATTGGCGGCGAGTTGGTCGCGCCAAACAAGCCGGGGCTCGGGCTTGCATTCAGCCGCGATCTCGAGCGCTACATTATCAGTTAGGAACCAATCGGTGGAACGGAGGCGATCCTATGAGCACGGACTGGCGAGACCGTGGAGTCAAGATCATTCCCGGCAATCGGCTCGATGCCAACACGCCGCAGACGCCGGGGATGACGCGGGCGGCGGCGATCAACCGGGCGATGGCCGGAGCCAATAAGCTCTGGGCCGGCACGGTCCATATTCATCCCAACGCCAAAACCGCGCCGCACCACCATGGCGAGCTGGAGAGCGTGATCTATATCGTGAGCGGCAAGGCGCGCATGCGCTGGGGCGAGCGGTTGGAATTTACCGCGGAGGCCGGACCGGGCGATTTCATCTTCGTGCCGCCCTACGTGCCGCACCAGGAGATCAACGCCTCCGACAACGAGCCGTTGTCCTGCGTGCTGTGCCGCAGCGGGCAGGAACCGGTGGTCGTCAACCTCGACATCCCAGCCGTGGAACAGCCGGAAGAAGTGCACTGGGTGGACAACATCCATCCCGATCCGGCCACCGGCCGCCGCGGTTGAGGACAAGGATCCAAGAGCGAGACACGAACGCACGAAGAAAAGGCAAACCCGGAAAGAGCCTTCGAGCGAGAAAATCAAGCCGGGAGCTGCCACCACCGGACGGCCTGTCTGTATCGCTTCGTGTTTCGCGCTCGTTCGGGCTTTTCCGGGTGCCTTGGCGCTTCGCCTGGCTTTTCAGTGAATCTCGGGCTCGGCGGTGGGCGCCGTGCCTTCGAGGAAGTCGAAGTCGCAGCCGAGATTGGCCTGCCGGATGTGCGCCGAGAACAGTTTCCCGTAACCCCGCTCGTAGCGCGGCGGGCCCGGTTTCCACGCCGCGCGGCGTTTCGCCAGTTCTTCCTCGCTCACTCTGAGCGTGAGCTTTCGGCCGGGCACGTCGAGCTCGACGATATCGCCGGTGCGCACCAGCGCGAGCGGCCCGCCGATCCAGGATTCCGGCGCGACGTGCAGCACGCAGGTGCCGTAGCTGGTGCCGCTCATGCGCGCATCCGAAATGCGCACCATGTCGCGCACGCCCTGTTTGAGCAGTTTCTTCGGAATCGGCAGCATGCCCCATTCCGGCATGCCCGGTCCGCCCAGTGGGCCGGCGTTGCGCAGGATCAGCACCGAATCCGCGTCCACGTCGAGATCGGGGCTGTCGATGCGCGCCGCCATGTCGTTGTAGTCGTCGAACACCATCGCGCGGCCGGCGTGCTTCAAAAGCTTCGGATCCGCCGCGGTCGACTTGATCACCGCGCCGTCGGGCGCCAGATTGCCGCGCAGCACGACCAGGCCACCCTCCGGCTGTATCGGATCGTCGGGCGTGCGGATCACGTCGCGATTGTGGATCTTCGCGCCCGCCACGTTCTCGCCCAGCGTCCTGCCGGTGCAGGTCATGGCGCCGGTGGCAAGCAGGTTGCGCATGCCTTGGAGCAGCCCGACCAGTCCGCCGGCGTAGTAGAAGTCCTCCATGAGGTATTTTCCCGACGGCCGCATGTTCACGAGGTACGGCGTGCGCCTGCCGATTTCCTCGAAGCGCTCCAGCGGGATCGACAGGCCGGCCCGGCCGGCGAGCGCGATGACGTGGATCAGCGCATTGGTCGAGCCACCCAGCGCCATCAGCGCGCCGATCGCGTTGTCGAAGGATTCGCCCGTGAGAATGTCGCGGGGCTTGAGGTCCTCCCAGACCATGTCCACGATGCGCCGGCCGGACAGCGAGGCCATGCGCGCGTGGTTCGAGTCCACCGCGGGGATCGACGAGGCGTTGGGCAGACTGAACCCCAGGACTTCGGCGATCGCCGTCATGGTGGATGCCGTGCCCATCGTCATGCAGGTACCCGGCGAGCGCGCGATCCCTTCCTCGATCTCGCGCCAGTCGCGCTCGGTGATATTGCCCGCGCGCAGCTCGTCCCAGTATTTCCACGCGTCGGATCCGGATCCGAGCGCTTTGCCCTGCCAGTTTCCGCGCAGCATCGCCCCGGCTGGTACGAAAATGGCGGGCAGGTTCATGCTGATCGCGCCCATGAGCAGACCCGGGGTGGTCTTGTCGCAGCCGCCCATCAATACGACGCCATCGACCGGATAGGAGCGCAGCAACTCCTCGGCCTCGATCGCGAGCAGGTTGCGGTACATCATCGTGGTCGGTTTCTGAAATACTTCGGCAAGCGAAATCGCCGGCATTTCCAGCGGGAAACCGCCGGCTGCCCACACGCCGCGCTTGACGTCTTGAGCGCGTTCGCGCAGATGGGAGTGGCAATGGTTGACGTCGCTCCAGGTGTTGAGGATGGCGATGACCGGCTTGCCTTCCCAGTCCTCGCGCGCGTAGCCGAGCTGCAGCGCGCGCGAGCGGTGGCCGAAGGAGCGCAGATCCGGGGGACCGAACCAGCGGTGACTGCGAAGCTCTGAAGAGGTCTTTCTTCGGGCGGGCATGAGAAGATCCGATGCGAAGCGATGCCGAGGCGCGCGAGCCTACACCGGCCCGGCAGCCGGCGCAAAGAAGGGGGCATCGGCACCCGCGGTGCGCTCTTCGGCGGAAGAGATTCCCCGCGGAATCGTCAACCTGGCTCGATCACCGCTCAGGGGCGGGTTTGCTCTTCCTCCCG
>DATMAN010000063.1 GCA_035560005.1 Burkholderiales bacterium
GGGAAATCGCGCATCGGCCGCGCGCCGCCATAGCTGGAGCGCACGATGCGCCGCTCGCCCATCAGCGAACCCCAGCGAAAGCTCACTTCCTCGTCGACGTTGACCTTGCCCAGCCAGACCACGTTGCCCCCAGGCCGGCAAACCTCCACCGCAAGGCGAAAGACTCTTGCGCTTCCCGCCGCTTCGAACACATGGTCCGCGCCGCGGCCGGCAGTGAGCGATTTCACCTGCTGCGGCACATTTGCGTCGGCTGCGTCGATTGCATGAGTGGCACCGAAGCGCATGGCGCGCGCCAGCTTCTCTCCTCCGAGGTCGATCGCGATGATTCTCTGCGCACCGGCAAGCTTCGCACCCTGCACGGCGTTGAGTCCGACGGCGCCGCAGCCGATCACCGCCACATTCGAGCCGGGCTCGACCCTGGCCTTGCGTGTCACCGCTCCCACCCCGGTCATCACGCCGCAGCCGATGATGCAGGCGCGGTCGAAAGGCATCTCTTTCGGGATCGGAATAGCGCCGGATTCCGGCACCACCGTCAGCTCGGCATGCGTGGAAGTCACGGAATAGTGGTGCACCTTCGCGCCCTTGCGCTTCATCCTGGAAGTGCCATCCAGCAGAAGTCCCTGGGGCTGGTGGCGGGTGAACGGCTCGCAGAGGATCGGCAAGTCGCGCTCGCAGTAGAAGCAGTGGCCGCAGTGCGGATTCCAGGACAGGATTACGTGATCGCCCGGCTTTATCCTCGTGACCCGGCTGCCGACCGCTTCCACGATGCCGGCGCCCTCGTGACCCAGCACGATGGGCGTCGGGTAGGCGAGGTGGCCCTGGATCACCTCGAGGTCCGTGTGGCACAGTCCGCTCGCCTTGATCCGCACCAGCACGTCTTCGGGCTGCAGCGGATCCATCTCCAACTCGTCGATGACGAGCGGCGTGCCCACCTTCTCCAATACCGCCGCCTTGAATTTCATTCGACTCACCTTTTAATAAAAGCGCTCATAGGGAAGGCAGCCAGAGAGCGATCTGGGGAAAGAAGAGCACCGCCATCAGCACCGCCGCCTGGAGAACGATGAACGGCCATAGCGAAGCAAAGATGTCGTTGAGCGAAATGTGCGGCGGCGCCACGCCCTTCAGGTAGAACGCCGCGGGACCGAAGGGCGGCGTGAGGTAGGAGATCTGCATGTTCAGGCAGAACAGCACGCCGAACCACACCGGGTCATAGCCCAGCTCGCGCACGATCGGCACGAAGATCGGCATGGTGAGCAGGCAGATGCCCACCCAGTCCATCACACAGCCCAGGATCACCAGAATGCCCATCATCATCAGAACGACGACGACCGGGGGTACGGCCAGCCCGGTAAAGAGCTCCTTGACGAACTGGGGCCCGCCAGCGAGATTGTAGACACCGATCATCGCCGTCGCGCCGAAGGACAGCCAGAGCAGCATCCCGCAGGTGTGCATGGTCTGCCTGAGGGACTTGCGCACCGCGTCGAAGCTCAACTCGCCGCGCGCCGCGCAGGCGATCAGCGTGCCGATTACGCCCATGCTCGCGGCCTCCGTGACCGACGCGATCCCGAAGTAGATCGTTCCCAGCACCGCCGCGATCACCAGCAGCGGAAGTCCGAGCCCTTTGAGCAAAGCGACCTTCTTGCCGAAGGACCTGCTGCGTTCGGCTTCCGGCGCCGGTGGTCCGAGCTTCGGGTCAAGCTGGCAGCGCGCGAAGATGTAGGTCATGTACACCGCGGAGAGCACGAGCCCCGGGACCACATTGGCCACGAACAGCTCGCCGATCGGGACGTTGACCGTCAGTCCGTAGATGATGAGCACGATCGAGGGCGGGATCATGGTGCCGAGCGAACCGCCCGCGCAGATCGTTCCGATGGCCAGGCTCTTGTCGTAGCCGAGCCGCAGCATCTGCGGCAGCGCGATCAGGCCGAGCAGTACGATCTCCCCGCCGATGATCCCGGTCATCGCGCCCATGACGGTCGCCGCGACCATGGTCTGGATGGCCAGCCCGCCGGGGAGCCGCCCGGCCCACACGCGCATGGCGTCGAACAGGTCTTTCGCCACGCCGGAGCGCTCCATGAGCGAGGCCATCATGATGAACATCGGCACCGAGACCAGCGCGTACTCGCCCATGAAGCTGTAGATGCGGCTCGCGACGAGCTGCAGGCCATTGACACCGAACAACCCGACCGTGAACAGCACGCCGATCAGGCCGGTGACGAAGGCGAGCGGCAGACCCAGCGCCAGCAGCAGGAACATGGCGCCGAACATGAGCAGCGTGATCAGCTCGATGCTCACGCGCGGCCTGCGCGCCCCCTCAGCGCGGAAACATCCTGGACGAAGTGCAGCGCCGACTGCAGGGTCATCACCACCGCGCAGACCGCGAAGAGGGTTTTCAGATACACCGGAATCGGCCAGTTGAGCGCGGTCCCGGTCTTCTCCATGACCTTGAGCGCCAGCCCTGCCTGCACCAACGTGGCGAAGGTGAGAAATCCGCAGAAAGCCAGGGCGAACAGGGAACCCAGCGCGCGGGACCAGCGCCGGGCCGCCGGGCTCATGCGCTCATAGAAGAAGCCGATCGCGATGTGATGGCGATCCTGATGCACGTAGGGACCGCCGATGACGAAACAGGTAGCTGCCAGCGCGACGGAAAGCTCATGCACCCACAGCGTGGGCGCATTGAGCAGATAGCGCATCGTCACTTCATAGGCGGTGATGAGGACGACGACAAGGTACAGCCAGCTCGCCGTCTCGCCCGCTCGGCGCACGAGCCGGGCGATGCGCTCCTCCAGGCGCATAGTTCCCCCTGGTGTTGTTCCGGCGTCTTCTCGCGGCGGCGGGAGTCGGGTCCCGCCAGCCTATTGCAGCAGCCCCAGTTGCTGCAGGAAGGCGATCTGGGAGTCGTAGACCCTCTGCGCCATGGGGCTCTTGGCAGCATAGCTCTTCCACACGCCCCTGGCGATCTCCCGGAACTTCTGCCGCTCGCCCGGCGGTAAGTCGATCGGCTCGAACCCGCGTCTGGTCGCCTCGACCGCGATCTTCTGGTCCGCGAGGTAGTTGCGCTGGATCATCTCGCGCGCGTACTCATGGGTGGCGACTTCGATCGCGGCCCGCAGGTCGGCAGGCAGCGCTTCCCAGCGCTTCAAGTTGATCGAGATGTCGCCGCTCGGCATCGAGTGAAACCCCGGATAGGTCGGATATCTCGCGAGCCTGTGGTAGCCGAGATCCTCGTTCATCGACAATGTGCCCCAATCGCTCGCATCGACTACGCCCCGTTCGAGGGCGGTGTAGACCTCGCTGCCCGGCAGCTGGACGGGCGCGGCGCCAAGCAGGCTGAAGATCTCTCCGCTCATCCCCTGCGGTGCGCGGATCTTCAGGCCCTTGAAATCGGCCAGCGCGCGCAGCGGCCGCTTCGAGACCAGGGATTCGACGCCGTACCACACGCCGCCGACGTAGCGAACGCCATACTGTGCATACAGCTCGCGTGCCAGCTCCTTGCCTCCGCCATATTCCATCCACATTTGCATTTGATAAGGATTGTCGAAGGCGCCCTGAGGATCGCCAATCAACGCGAATGCCGCGTCCTTTCCGGTGTAATAGGCCGGGCCGCCATTCTGGCCATCGAGCACGCCGGCACCGACGGCGTCCAGGCCTTCGGGAGGGGCCACTACTGCATTGGTCGGCAGCGCCTCGATCCTGAGACGTCCGCCTGAGAGCGTCTCCACGCGCTTCGCGAAATCCTCGAAGAGCTGCTGCGGGAGCGTGCCCGACTGCCAGTAAGACTGCATCTTCCACTGCAAGGTCGGGCTTGGCCCGGCTGGCTGCTGCACCTGCTCGGTCTTCTGCCCGCAGGCGACCAGCACGAATACGATCGCGGCAAGCAGCGGATTTCTCACGTGGTTTGTCTCCCTGGTCGTGAACGTCGTCAGTGCCGCAGCCCGGCGCCGGCATCAGTCTCGCAGCGCAAAAGGCGCCGGGCACAGCCGGTCATCGAAGCACGACAGTGGTCGGATTCTGGCCGCATCCTCGACCGAGCCTGCCGGTTCTTCGCCTCTCGCCCTTGCGCCTTCACCCCCGCCCTGGCGCCCGGTCCGTGCCCCGATAGAGGATCCGGTTGGCTTCTTCGGTGATCAACCGGTGCGCGGCGCGCTCCTCCTCGCCGAACTCGACCTTCGGTACCGGCTCGTACTCGAAATGACGGTAGCGATCCACGCCGCGCACAAGCGTGGCATAGTCCTTGGGGCCGGCGGTCTGTCGCACGTAGGTCGGCACGTACCGGATCGCAAGTCCGATGCGCCGGTAGTCGGCGCGGTTGGGCTCGGAGCCATGCACCATGCGCACATGGTGCAGCGACATCTCGCCCGGCTGCAGCGTCATGTCCACCACCGTGCGCTCGTCGACCTCCACCATTACCTCCTGCCCGCGCGTCAACAGATTGTTCTGGGCAAAGGTGTCCCTGTGCGGAAGCTGGTCCTTGAGGTGGCTGCCTGGCACGACCCGCATCGCGCCGTTCGCCGGATCGCTCACGGAAAACGCCACCCAGGCGGTCACGATGTCGGGGTGCGACAGGCCCCAGTACGTGGAATCCTGGTGCCAGGAGATGTAGGCCGGATCGTGAGGTTCCTTGATGAAAAAACTCGATCCCCACACCAGCAGATCGGGGCCGAGCAGATCTTCGATCGCATCCACGATGCCGGGGTGCCGGATGAGCTGGTTGACCCACTTGAAGACCAGATGCGGCTTGTTGCGGTACGCGGTCTTCATGATGAGCCCGTGCTGCGCTTCGAACTCCTCCAGCCGGCGCCGGTAACCGGCGGCCTCCTCGGCAGACATCACGCGCAACGGAAAGTGATAGCCGTTGCGATTGAAAGCCTCCACCTGCTCCGCGGTGAGCCGCCGGGTGGTTGCGGCCCTGGATGATCGCTGCGCAGTTTCCATTGTCTCGCTCCTGCCCGAAAGCCCGCAGGGACCTCACGGTCCCTGCGCTTGCTCAAAGCAGAGAATGTCCGTCGCCTTAGGGCAGGTGATAGCCCTTCCTGTTGGTCCGCACGCGGTACAGACTCTTGCCCGAGGTAATGTAGAGAATGTTCGCCATGTCTCCCCGACCGAACCCCACGTTGGTCGGCAGTTCTTTGCCGGTGGAGATGAAGCCGACTTCCCGGCCGTCGGGCGAATAGACCGCGATGCCGGGCCGGTGCTCGCAGCGCTCGGCGACCCAGATGAAGCCTTCCGAGTCCATGACCAGACCGTCGGGCCCGCTGCACGCGGGACTGCGGTCCTTGCTGTAGTCCTTGAACACGCGGCGGTTGGACAGCGTGCCGTCGGCGTTCACGTCGTAGACCTGCAGCAGGTGATGCCCCTGCAGCGTCTTCTCCCCCTGCTTCAGGTTCTCGAAGGCGAGGAAGCCGTTGTCGTTGCTGACGATGTACATGCGCTTCTGGTCCGGCGAGATGGCGATGCCGTTGCACTTGCCGCAGTCGGTCGCCACGCGCGATACCGTGCCGTCCGGATCCAGGCGGTAGGCCGCGAAGCCATCCGCCATCACGGGCTCGTGGCCGAGGTAGCGCGGATCGGTGAAATAGATGCGGCCCTGCTCGTCGATCGTGATGTCGTTCAAGGCGTTGAATGGCTTGCCCTCGAAGCCCCCGGCGAGAATCATGCTGCGGCCGGTCTTCATGTCGATCTTGGCGAGCATGCGCAGGCCGAAGTCCGCACCCATCGCCAGGATCATGTTGCCTTCGCGATCGAACTTGGTGCCGTTGGACATGCCCGAGGGGCTGCGGAAGATCTCCGCCTTGCCGGTCTTCGGGTTGTACTTCCACACGTGGCCGCCCATCGGATGCTTGCCGCTCGGGTCCTTGCAGAACCTGGTGAAGGTGATGTCGCTGAAATAAACCATGTTGTCCGGGCCCACGGACACGCCCTCGCTGAAGCAGTCGGCCTCGAACAGTTTCTCCACCTTCGCCCCCGAAGGAAACACGTTCCCCGTGGGAGCAGGAAACCCGGCGTCGGTCTGTGCGCCGGCCAGGCCGATCAGTCCGAAGCAGGCGCCCACGACGGCGGCACTTTGTCGCGCAAAACGCATCGCTCTCATCACACTCCTCCTCTTTGCTTTACTTTCTCGATGGTCGGCCGCGTCGCGGCCGGGAAAATGGCTTGGATTGCCACGCGGCGCCTGATTGCCGCTTGCAGGCAGTGTTCACCTATAAAATGGGTTTTCAAATTTAAAAACGGAGTTCGACGTTGTCAACAAAAAAACGCGCGGTGCATCGCAACAAGGCGCGCTACTCCGCTCCGGCGCTGGAAAAGGGCCTGGACGTGCTGGAGCTGCTGGCGCAGGAAGCGCATGGACTGAGCCTGCAGGAGATCGCGCAGCGGCTCGCACGCTCGCCCAACGAGATCTATCGGATGCTCGACGTGCTCGTACGCAGGGGTTTTCTCGCACGCCGGCCGGATGCGACCTACGTCCTGACCCTGCGCCTGTTCGAGCTGGCGCACCGGCATCCGCCGATGGGCCGGCTGCTCGACGTGGCGATGCCGCACATGCAGGAGCTGGCGCGCCTGACCGGACAGTCGAATCACCTGTGCGTGCATCACGACCGGCGGCTCGTCGTTCTTGCGCGCGCCGAGCCTCCGGAGCCCATGAGCGCCTCTTTCCGGCAGGGCGCGCACTTTCCGTTTCACGACGACCGCGTCTCGGCACGCGTGATCTCCGCGTTCCAGCCGCCCGACAAGCGGCCCTGGTACCTGTCCGAGTTGCTGGCCGACGAAAAGCCGAGTGAGGCGCGGCGCCGGGCGCTCGCGAAGAGACTGGACGAAATTCGCGACCGGGGCCATGACGAAGGGCCCAGCGATACCGTCTCCGGAGTGGTCGACATCTGCTTCCCGATCTTCGACCATTTCGGCGTGGTCGCCGCGATGACGGTCGTTTATCTGAAGCACCGCGACGTGCGCGTGGACATTCCCACCGCGCGCGAGCACGCACGCACGGTGTCGCAGTCGATCTCGCGGGCGCTCGGCCACACCGAGACCGCTGCGGCGTGAATCCCTCGACCTGCTAGGCCGCGCGCGCTTCCTGCGCTTCCTCGTCCTCGATCCTCTTCCACAGCGCGCGGATCATGTCCTTGAGCATCAGCGACTCTTCCCAGCGGTCGGACAGCTCGTAACCGTCGCGTCCGGTGATCGCGTACTCCTTCGGCCCGAGCTCGCAGAGGAAAGTGAGCGTGGCGTCCTTGGGTGCGCGCCGGCGCCAGCTGCGCAAGCCGTATTCCCACCACTGCATGAACAGGTCGACCCAGTGCTTCATGGTGGGGAAGCTGATCTGGATCTGGATCTGCTCGCGGCTCGCGACGCGACCGTGGTAGGCCCAGCAGTGGTCCATGATCCGATGCATGAGCACGTGGTGCTCGTCGGGCACCGGATACCAGAACTCGCGCCCGACGAGATAGTGCGAGAGATCTCCCGTGAGCTTCAGGTCGGGGAAGCAGTCCAGAAGGCGCAGCGTGAAGTGCAGGTCGGTCGTCATGCGGTCGCGGTGCGTCTCCATGAACATCGGAATGCCCGCGTCGTCGGCGAGCCGCCGCCAGCCTTCGACATAGGGAATGCAGTCCTCCAGCCGCAGTGGCCGCACGTCCGCCTGCAGGTTGATGTGGTCGGCACCCAGTTCCTGCACATACTCGATGACGGGTTTGAGGTCATCCACCGTCTTCGGATAGCACTGCGCCTGCCAGATCATCCCGTGCGCGCGCAGGAAAGAGGTGACCTCCCTTGCGAAGCCGTAGTCGATGAAGCGCACTCCGCAGCCGTCGAAACCGGCGTCGCGGATCATCGTAAGCTTCTCTTCCAGCGTCCACTCGAGGCCATCGGGCCGGCGGCGCTCCATGGCCCAGAGCGATTGCAGCACTTTCAGCTTTTGCATTGCTCCCTCCACCGTTTTGAAGCGTTCACCGCGGCGAGCGCTTGTCTCAGGCACCGAGCTGGGCGGCGTGATGGCGCAGATGGTCTTCGACGAAAGTCGAAATGAAATAGTAGCCGTGATCGTATCCCGCATGGCGGCGCAATTGCAGCGACTGCTTTTTCTGCCTGCACGCCGCCTCGAATACATCCGGATACAGTTGTTCGGCGAGAAACTTGTCCGCCATGCCCTGATCGAGCAATATCGGCCCGGGAAAGGGCGCGCGCCTCACCAGCTCGCTCGCATCGTACTCGCGCCAGACCGTCGGATCCTCGCCCAGATAACCGTGAAACGCCTTCTGCCCCCAGGGACAGCGCATCGGCGCGCAAATCGGCGCGAGCGCGGAGAGGGACCGATACCGGTCCGGATTGCGAAACGCGCACACCAGGGCGCCGTGCCCGCCCATTGAATGACCGAAAATGCCTTGTCTGCCGCCGTCGGCAGGAAAGTGCTCGCCAATGATCCGTGGCAGCTCGCGAGTCACGTAGCTGTACATCCGGTAGTGCTTCGACCAGGGCTCCCGCAGCGCATCGACGTAGAAGCCGGCGCCGAGTCCGAAATCCCAGGAATCGGCCTCGCCGGGAATATTGGCGCCCCGCGGGCTCGTGTCCGGCGCAACCAGCATGAGGCCCGCCTTTGCCGCGAAACGCTGGGCGCCAGCCTTGATCATGAAGGTTTCCTCGGTACAGGTCAGACCCGCCAGGTAGTAGAGCACCGGCACCTTGGCGTGCCTCGCGTGCGGCGGCCGATAGACCGAGAAGCGCATCGGCAGGCCGATCTCTGCCGAATCGTGCAGATAGAAGCCCTGCACGCCTTCGAAGCACTTATGCTCGCTGATGGTCCTGATGGCCATGAACGAATTCAAGCGCTCGCCGCGCAGGATGCGAAGCGATACGCAGAAAGAGCGAGCCATGAGGGCATGAAGACCCGAAGATAGAGAAGAACTTCATGCGCTTTCTTCGTGCTCCTTTGTGTCCTTGCGCGGCGTGCTTTACAGGGTTGCCTGTTCCGCGTCCCCCGCGCCCTCGGCGGTGAGACCCTGACTCAGTAGACGACAACGCTGCGGATCGACTCGCCGGCGCGCATGAGCTCGAAGCCCTTGTTGATGTCCTCCAGCCTCAGCGTGTGCGTGATCAAAGGATCGATCTGGATCTTGCCTTCCATGTACCAGTCCACGATCCTGGGCACGTCGGTGCGCCCCCTGGCGCCGCCGAAGGCGGTGCCCTTCCACACGCGGCCGGTGACGAGCTGGAACGGACGGGTCGAGATTTCGGCGCCGGCCGGCGCCACTCCGATGATGACCGAGACACCCCAGCCCTTGTGGCAGCACTCCAGCGCCTGGCGCATCACTTTGACGTTGCCGATGCACTCGAAGCTGTAGTCCGCGCCACCCTTGGTCAGGTTGACGAGATGGGGAACCAGCTCGTTCTCGGCCATGTCCCCGGGATTCACGAAGTGCGTCACGCCGAACGCTTCGGCCAGCGCCCTGCGCCTGGGGTTGACGTCGACACCGACGATCATGTCGGCGCCGGCCATGCGCGCGCCCTGAACGACGTTGAGCCCGATTCCGCCCAGGCCGAACACCACCACGTTGGCGCCGGGCTCGACTCGGGCGGTATTGATCACCGCGCCGATCCCCGTCGTTACGCCGCAGCCGATGTAGCAGACCTTGTCGAATGGCGCATCCTCCCGGATTCTGGCCAGCGCGATCTCGGGCACGACGGTGTAATTCGAGAAGGTGGAAGTGCCCATGTAATGATGGAGTTTCGACGCCCCCAGCGAAAAGCGGCTGGTGCCGTCGGGCATCAGGCCCTGGCCCTGGGTGAGGCGGATCGCCTGGCAGAGATTGGTCTTCCGGGACAGACAGTACTCGCACTCACGGCATTCGGGGACATACAGCGGAATGACGTGATCCCCTTTCTTCAGGCTTCTCACGCCGGGCCCGACGTCGACCACGACCCCGGCGCCTTCGTGCCCGAGAATCGCCGGAAACAGGCCTTCGGGATCCGCGCCGGAGAGCGTGTATTCGTCGGTGTGACACAGGCCAGTCGCCTTGATCTCGACCAGGACTTCGCCGGCTCTGGGTCCGTCGAGCTGCACGGTTTCGATCGATAGCGGCGCGCCCGCCCTGTGCGCGACCGCCGCGCGGGTTTGCATGGGTCTCCTCCTGGTCTTCGTCCGGCCGCCACGCCGGGCCGCGGTGTCCGCTACAGTATAGTGAACCGGCGTGAGGCAGCCGGAGCCACCGCCGCAATGCAACGCATCGCGACAAAAAAAGGCGCAGCCGGCGCTGCACCTTCTTGCCGGGCGAGGGCCGCGCTCAGGTCGCTGCCTGCTTGATCTCGAAGAAGCGGTTGCGCAGCGCCGTCTGGTTCTCGTAGATCGACCCCTGCGCGAGCGCCGGCGGATAGGGCATGCGCACCGGCACCTTCTCCAGGCGCGCTTCCAGGGTCGGCTCACCGCAGATCATGCGGCTGTTGAAGTCGTCCAGCCCGCCGAAATTGAGCGCCGTCAGCGGCCAGGCGTCGGCCGCGGCGCACTCGTAGAGCAGCAGATTGCGCGGCTTCACCGACGTGTTCTGCGCCGAGCCGTGCACCAGCCGCACGTGGTGGAAGGAGCACGAGCCCGCTCTCCCGGTGCAGGCCACGGCCCTGGAGTAATCGAGGTCCGGCGTGTTGGCGGGGTCCATGGCGCCGCAGAAGCGCCCGTCCAGGTGGTGGTCCCACACCTTGGGGACGCGGTGCGTACCCGGCATTACCAGCAAAGGTCCGTTCTCCAGCTCGACGTCATCGAGCATCACCCCGATTGCCAGCAGGTCGTCGTTGGTGTGGGGATAGAACGCCCAGTCCTGGTGCCACTCGACCGGCGAGCCGTACTGGGGGGATTTCATGTTGAGCTTGGACCCGTGCAGGCGCACATTGGGCCCGAGCAGCGCCTTCAGAATCGCCACCATCTTCGGGCTTTTCACGATCTCCCAGAAGATGGGATGCCACTTGTGAGGTGTCTTGATGCGCCGCACACGCGGGCTGTCCGGCGAGTGAGTGGGCTCGAGATCGTAGACCTCGTTGTGGGTGGTCAGGCCCTTCGCCTTGGCCACGAACTCGGCGATCACGCCCTTTATCCGGCTGACCGTATCCGGATCGATGACGTTCTCGACCACGATGTAGCCGTTGTCGCGGTAGAACCGAACCTGCTTGTCGTCGATCACTGTCGCCCCCGAAAGCGAATGTTCACTGAACCCACCAATAGCTTACCCCAAGATCGCGCGCGCCGAGTTTGCTGCGAATCAAACCGGCTCCGACCGGCACAGGTCGGGCTCGCACCCGAAGGTCCCGATGGCCCCGTCGTGCCGCCATGGCGCTGTTCTGCGGCTTGCAACCGACTGCGCCTTGTGCCATCTTACTGCGGCGTCTGCGGGCGGGGTGCGTTCTCGGTGCTCCACGCAGAGGTCGGAGAAACAACAACCACCGGCAGTTCCAACACCGATTCATTCGGGGAGAGAGGAGAATCCATGAAGCTGAGCATCATCGCGAGCGCCGTCGCGGCCCTGTGCGTAGGTTCGGGCGCGATCATGGCGCAGACACTGAAGGGCAACGTCGACGACTCGCCCATCACCGAAAAATGGTTCCCGAGCAAGTGGGGTGCCGACGACAAGGCGGGGAGCTCCAACCACACCAAGAATCCGGCGAATGTGCGCAAGGCGCTCGGCACCATCAAGCAGTACAAGGTGCTGACCGTCGGCAAGTACTATCATCGCGAAGCACCGGCTTTCGGTCCGCGCGGATGGCACATGTGGATACCCGGCACACCCACCGGCGGCCCGTTCGGCAAGAACGCGCTGGTGTATCACGACGAGCTGGTCACCACGCAAATCGGCCAGATCCAGACCCAGTTCGACGGTCCCGGCCACATCGGCGTGAACACCTCCAAGGGCCCGATGTTCTACAACGGGCGCATCAGCTGGGATTCCTACGAGCGCGGCGCCGGCGGCCAAGTCATGGGCATGGGCCCGCTGGGCGTCGAGCACGTGGGCGAGAACGGTTTCGTCTGCCGCCTGGTGGTACTGGACGCGGTGGGCTGGCGCAAGTCGCAGGGCAAGCTCGCGCAGGACGCCGAAATGCTGCCGATCCCGCGCAGCAAAGACTCTCCGGGTATCGTCACCGCAGCCGACGTTCAGGGCATGGTCAAGGCGATGGGCATCGCCGAGATCGGTCCGGGGGACTGCGTAGCGATCCACACCGGCCAGGGCAACTCCTGGGGCAACGGCCGCTACAAGTCGCTGACCTCCGAGCAGCGGGCCGCCGCGCGTGCGCTCTTCGGTCAGGGCGAACCCGGCTTCGGTATCAGCGCCTGCCAGTACCTCGCCTCGCGCGACATCGCGCTGACCATGGGTGACACCTCGGCCAATGACGCTCAGCCCTTCGGGGAGGAAGGCGACCAGTACGCGGTGCCCTGCCACACGCAGCTGCAGACCCGCCGCGGCATCTGGAACCTGGAGAACGTCGACACCGAGTCGCTGGTCAAGGCCGGCATCAAGGAAGCCGCGTTCATCTGGGCGCCTCTGCGCATCATCGGCGGCACCGGCTCGCCCGGCAACCCGGTCGTGATCTACTGAGATCAAGCAGTCAACAACGAAAGCAGCAACGACTCGAACCGGCAGCGCGCGAAAGCGCCTGCCGGTTTTTCTTCAGATGCGCACGTCAAAGCGGCCGAGCATCCAGATCGTCGCCGGACAGGCCCCCGCGGTGAGCAGCACAGGGAGGGCGAGACTCCAGTAGAGCGCGCAGCAACGCCGGCAGCGCGAGAAACAGCAGCAGCGAGGGCGGCACCAGCGAGAACACGCCGACGGAGAAATCGGCGATCCTCCGGCTGTCCATGGTCCACGTAGATCCAGATCATGGCCAGCACGCAGACCAGCGCAATGGACGCGAGCAGCGCTCCCGCAATGACACTGCGTTTCCCCCTTCGGACACGACCACCACCAGAACGGCGGTGATCAGGAGCTTGATGGCATATTCGGTCACAGTGCCTTCGCCTCGTTGGACGCCGGCCGCGCGCGGGCTCGCTCTCGGCGCTCCGGTTTTCTCAACTCGATGCGCCCCGACCTCGCGCTTTCCCTGCCGTCCTGGAGCCTGGATGGTTCAATTGCGTAATTCGACATGACGCTGAACGACTACGTCGATGCGTACTGCGAGCGGGTCGAACCCGGCTTCTGGAGCGAGCCGTTCAACGCCTTCAGCAACGCCGGCTTCTGGATCGCCGGCGCATTGCTGGCCGCGCGGCTGCGCCGCAACGCAGTTCCGCTGCCGCTGTCGATCCGGCTGCTGCCGGCCTGGCTGATCCTCGTTGGCTTCGGCAGCTTTGCCTTCCACACCCTGGCGACCGTGTGGGCCGGGTGGCTGGATACCGGATTCATCCTCGCGTTCGCCTGCACCTTCGTCTACGCGTTCCTGCGTCATGTCGCCGGCTTGAAGACATGGCTGTGCGCACTCGCCGCGCTGATCTTCTTCTGGCTGAGTTTCGGCGCCAAGGCCTGGATGCCCGCCCTGGGGTTGAACGGCAGCGAAGCCTACCTGCCGATGCTGCTGGGACTGTTCGCGATGACCGCCTGGCTGTGGCGTCGTAGCACCGCCTTCAAGCCTTTCCTGGGCGCGAGCCTGCTGTTCTGCGCGTCGCTTGCGCTGAGAACCCTCGACCATGCGTTGTGTGCGGACTTCTCGCTCGGCACGCACTTCGCTTGGCACCTGCTCAACGCGCTGCTCCTCTACGTCCTGACCACGGCAGTGGCCGGCAACGGCCGCCATGCGCGACAGGCCGCTAGGCGCCAACGCTGAGCGAGACTTCGCCCAGTTCCTCGATCTGCACGCGGACCTCGTCGCCGGCATCGAGCCATTTGGTTTCGACGACGCTGCCCAGCAGAACGAACGCGCCTTTCTTCAACCCCATGCCCCGCAGCGCGCGGGCGCGCGCCAGCCAGGCCAGCGCTTCGAAGGGGTGATCCATGACCAGCGCCCCCGTGCCGCGCCCGACCTCGATCCCGTTGATTCGGGTCGCGCCGCAGATGCGGCTCAAATCCAGGCTGCGCCAGTCACGTACGGGCTCGCCGAGCACGCAGCCCGAGTCGAAGAAGTCGTCCGCGATCAGCGTGGGCACACCCAGCGCCCGGTAGTCCCGGTAGCGGTCGTCGACGATCTCGATCGCGGCCATCACTTCATCGACGGCGAACGCGACGCTGTCGCGAGTGAACGGCGCGTCCTGAGGAAAGATATCCCGGCCCAGCCGCACGGCGATTTCGCATTCGATGCCCAGCTTGATGAAGCCCGAGCGCGGAACGCGCCCGGCGCGCTGCATGACGGTTCGCTCGAACACATCGCCTGCGCAGGGGTTCGGGATACCGAGAAAGCGCTGCATGACCGGGGTGGTGCATCCGATCTTGTGGCCCACCACCGGACCCAGGCCGGCCTCGGTCAGCATGCGGTTCACCGCCTGCTGGATGCGGTAGCCCTCGGGCTCGTCGCGCGGGCGCCACCCCGTGGGCAGGGGCTCGATGGGGCTCAGCGACAGGCGCTGCTCGACCAGTCGCGCGGCCGCCTTCTCGTGTCGCTTCATTGCTGCGTCCTGTTCTGATCGGCGGCCTGCCGGCGGCCGCGAAAACTGCGGTGCACAATGCATCGGGGGGCACCGCGACTATGGCATCATAGCGCGGGGCAGCGGGCGACGTTGCTTGACGAGATCGCGAGCCCTTAAAGATAATCGGCCGCAAAAATCGGATCCGGACATCGGCACCCCCGGGTCACGGCCAAGAAACAAGACCGCAATCACAAAGACCACACCTCAGGAGGAACCACCATGAAGGACAGCGTCGCCTTCCCTCGCCGTCCAGATTTGCCGCAAGCGCATTCGTCCACGAAGCTCGGTCTGACCGCCGCGGCGTTGCTCGCGCTCGCGTTGAGCGCCTGCGGCAAGAAGGAAGAAGCGGCACCCACCGCCGGTCCTGCAACAACCGCTGGCAAGAGCGCGGCGCAGATCGCCGTCGAGGCGGCAAAACCGCTGTGCCAGGGCGGCAAGACCATCACGATCGTCTGGGAAGCGGGCCTGCAGTCGCTCGATCCGCTCAACTTTTCCGGCCCGAAGTGGGAGCAGGAAACCGGCTGCAAGGTGAAAGTGGTCGAAGTCCCCACGGCCGAGATGTTCACCAAGATCATGCAGGAGTATCGCGCCGGCACCGGGGCCTATGACGCGCTGAACGTGATCCCGGCCTGGATGCCGGATCTGGCCCAGGCCGGCGCGCTGGAGGTCCTCGATCCCTACGTCGACAAGTACGGCTACCGGGAAGAACTGCAGAAAATCGCGCCGACCTACCGCGACAACCAGATGACCGTCGACGGCAAGATCTACGGCTTCCCGGACGACGGCGACGTGTTCCTGTTCTACTACCGCAAGGACATCTTCGCCCGCGAAGATCTGCAGAAGGCCTTCAAGGCCAAGCACGGCTACGATCTCGCCCCGCCCAAGACGTGGAAGGAATTCGACGAGATCGGCTCCTTCCTCACCGACGCACTGAAGAAGGAAGGCGTCTACGGCGCTGCGTTCTTCCGCGAGCCGCCCTACACGATGTACATGTTCCAGGAGCGCTTCCGCGTCGAGGGCGGGAAGTTCTTCGACGCCGACACGATGAAGGCCACGGTAAACAGCCCGATCGGCGTCAAGGTGCTGACCGAGATGCGCAAGGAGAACCGCTTCATGCCGCCGGGCGTGGAGAAGTTCGGTTTTGTCGAGAACCTCGCTACGTTCCTCGAGGGCAAGAGCGCGATGACGATCTCCTGGCCGCCTTATGGCCGCTTCGCCGCCGGCTACCTGGCGGAGGAGAAGGCGCTCGCCTGGGTGCCGAAGTCGAAGATCGCTGGCAAGGTGGGCTACGCGCTGCCGCCGGGCGGCCATCCGGAACTGGCCGCCGGTTTCGCGCTGTCGGTCGCCTCCACCAGCAAGAACAAGGAAGCCGCATACCTGTTCATCCAGTGGCTGAACAGCGAGGAGACCAGCAGCCAGCGCGTGAAACTGCCCTTCGCCCTGCGCGACCCGTTCCGCGATTCGCACTTCACCGATGCGGACTACATGAAACTGTGGCCGGACGCGAAGGACTATTTGGCCGCGCTGAGCGAGGGCGCCAAGACCGGTTTGCTCGACCTGTCGCTGATCCAGACCGACAAATACGAGGAAGCGCTGCGCCAGGGCATCAGCCGCCTGTGGGCGGGCGACGATCCGCAGAAGATCCTGGACGATGTCGCCAAGCAGTGGGACGCGGTCACCCAGCAGGTGGGTGTGGACAAGCAGAAGGCGGTGTACGCCGCCTGGGCCGCGAAACCGGGTGCCTATCCCAGGTAAGCGGGCGTCGTTGATCGCCCGCGCTGCCGCGCCGCGGCGCGGCAGCGCGAAGACGGGGAGCGCTCGACGGCGCTCCCCGTTTTTCCGTCTGGAATGACGCAAAGTGGTCTCGCACACGTCGCACGCCAGCTTCACCGAGCGCAACTTCAAGTACCTGCTGGTCTGGCCGGCCATTCTCGTGCTGCTCCTGATCGGCATCTTCCCGCTCGTCTATCTGCTGGTGGTGAGCTTCCAGGGCATCACGATGACCGAGACCGACACCGGTTTCATCGGCTTTCGCAATTACGCGATGCTGTTCCAGGACGAGCGGCTGTGGGAAGCGATCCTGCACACCGTGATATTCACCGCGATCGCGCTGCCGGTCGAGCTGCTGCTCGGGCTGGCGATGGCGCAACTGTTCCTGGACAGAATGCCCGGCCGGCAGGTCTTCATCGCGCTGCTGGTGCTGCCGGTGGTAGTCTCTCCGATCGTCTCGGGCGCGACCTGGTCGCTGCTGTTCGATCACCGCTTCGGTCCCATCAACCAGATCATCGGCTGGTTCACCGGCTCCGACGAGGCGATTCTCTGGACCATCAATCCGAACCTGGTCTATCCGGCGATCCTGGCCGCGGAGATCTGGCAGTGGACGCCTTTCATGTTCCTGCTGTTGCTCGCCGCGCTGGCCAACGTCGACAAGTCGCAGCTCGAAGCGGCATCGATCGACGGGGCGGGCTGGTGGCGCACTTTCTTCAGGATCGTGCTGCCGGCCATCTGGCCGGTGATGGCGATTGCGATCCTGATTCGCGGACTGGACTTGTTCCGCCTGTTCGACATCGTGTGGGCGCTGACCAAGGGCGGACCTGGAACCATGACCGAAACGATCTCGATCTTCACCTATGTGAAGGGCTTTCAGCAGTTCGAGACCAGCTATACCGCTGCGGTCGCGTTCCTGATCGTCGTTCTGCTGTCGATCGTGGTGATGCTCGCGTTGAAGCGCGTCGAGCTGGCGAGATAGGACCGCGATGACGCTCAAGGGACGGCGGACCGTTCAGCTGTGGCTCAGGGTGCTGGCCGCCGCCGCGCTCACGCTGCTCTTTCTGTTCCCCATCTACTGGCTGGCGATGATCTCCTTCAAGACTCCGGAGGAGATCTATTCCTTCCCGCCGAAGTGGTACCCGGGACAGATCCAGTTCGACAACTATGCCGTGCTGTTCAAGGACGGTGACGCCACCACGGTAATGAACAGCCTCATCGTGGCCGGCGTGAGCACGGTGATCGCGATGATCCTCGGCACGATCTGCGCCTATTCGCTGGCGCGCTTCCGCACCGGCGGCGAGCATCTGGCCAACTGGATCATTTCCCAGCGCATGATTCCGCCGATCGCGATCGTTTTTCCGATCTTCCTGCTCTACGTGTGGCTGGGGCTGGTCGACACCTTCGCCGGCGTGATCCTGCTCTACACCGCGTTCAACCTCCCTTACGTGATCTGGATGATGCGCGGCTACATCCTGGATATTCCAAAGGCGCTCGAGGAATCGGCGCTGGTCGACGGCTGCACGCGCTGGCAGGTCATCTGGAAGGTGGTGTTCCCGATGTCGCGGGCGGGTCTGTTCGCCACCGCGATCTTCACCTTCGTCTTCGCCTGGAACGATTTCCTGTTCGCCCTGGTGCTCACGCGCACCGAGGTCACCACCTACACCGTGCAGGTCACGCACTACTTCGGCGGGCAGTCGAACTTCTGGGCCAAGATCTCCGCGATGTCGGTGCTGGGCACGATCCCGATCTTCGTCGTAGTGGCGTTCATGCAGCGATATCTCGTGCGGGGCATCTCCCTGGGCGCGGTAAAAGGTTAAGCCGATGGGAACCACCAAGGCGCCAGGACACGACGAAAACCGAATCGGAGCGAGATGACGTAGATGGCGGATTTGAGGATTACCGGTCTGCACAAGTACTACGGCAACGTGCACGCCGTGCGCGGGATCGACCTAGAGATCCCGGCTGGCGAGTTCACGGTGCTGGTCGGCCCGTCCGGGTGCGGCAAGAGCACGCTGCTGCGCACGATCGCGGGGCTGGAGGACGCGGACGAAGGCGTCATCGAGATCGGAGGCCAGCCGGTCACCCATCTCCCGCCGCGCGAGCGCGACATCGCGATGGTATTCCAGAATTACGCGCTGTATCCGTACATGAAGGTGTACGACAACATCGCCTTCGGACTGCGCTCGCGCAGGACTCCGGAAGCCGAGATCGCACCCAAGGTGCGCGGCGCCGCGAAAATGCTCGCCATCGAACATCTGCTCGACCGCTATCCACGCCAGCTCTCCGGCGGGCAGCTGCAGCGCGTGGCGATCGGCCGTGCCATCGTTCGCAATGCCCGCCTCTACCTGTTCGACGAACCGCTGTCCAACCTCGACGCCCAGTTGCGAGACGAAATGCGCAGCGAGATCAAGCGCCTGCACCAGGAGCTGGGCAAGACCATGATCTACGTCACGCACGATCAAATCGAGGCGATGACCATGGCCGACCGCATCGTGCTGCTGCGCGACGGCGTGATCGAGCAGGCTGGCGCGCCGCTCGACCTCTACGAACGCCCGGCCACCAAATATGTCGCCGGCTTTCTCGGTTCGCCGTCCATGAACTTCATTACCGCCGACCTGACGGAAGCGAACGGCGGGCTCGCGCTGCAGCTTGCCGATGGCACGGCACTGAGGCTGCCTGCGTCCCGCCAGGACAGGTACGCTGCGCATCGCGGGCGGCCGGTCGTTCTCGGCGTGAGACCGGAGCACATGAGCCGCGCGCAGGCCGGGGAACTCAGGGCGGGCTTCGCACGTCATGCGGCGACCATCGACCTGGTCCAGCCGACCGGCTCGCGCACTTACGCGACGTTCAAGCTCGGCGGGGTGGAGACGGTGGCCGAGCTGCATGCGCACGACGTTTCGCAGCCCGGCGAACGCATCGAGCTTGCGATCGACATGAATCGGGTCGTGCTGATCGACCCGTCGACCGAGAGAGTGCTTTGATAATGGAAACACGGAGGAAAGCCGACGCTCAAGACGAATGTGTCCTCCGTGGTTCCAGTCGCTTCCAATAGAGAGGAACCAACAAGATGAAGAACGCTTCGCAGGCGATCAAACTCTGCGGCACCGAGCAGCCGGACCTCGTCGGACGCATCCTGAAGGCGGGGCCGATGGAGGTGGAATTCGACAACGGCCAGTTGCGCTATCTGAAAGTCGACGGCGTCGAGGTGCTGCGTGCGATCGGCTTTCTGGTGCGCGACGAGAACTGGGGCACCTACGTGCCGAAGATCAGCGACCTGAAGATCGAGGAGCGCCGCGAATCATTTTCCGTGTCGTTTCATGCGGTCTGCAGCCGGCCGGGCCAGGAGATCGCGTACGACGCCGAAATCCAAGCCACGCCGAACAGTCTCGAGTTCACCGGCACCGCGGTTCCGAAGACCGACTTCCTGACCGCGCGTACCGGCTTCGTGGTGCTGCATCCGCTCAAGGGCGTGGCCGGGTGCCCGGTCACCGTCGAACATGTCGACGGCAAGATCGTCAATGCGAAGTTCCCCGAGCGGGTCGATCCGGTCCAGCCATTCCTCAACATTCGCGCGCTCACGCACGAAGTGCTGCCAGGTCTGAAGGCGACGGTACGCATGGAGGGCGACACCTGGGAGATGGAAGATCACCGCAACTGGACCGACGCCTCGTTCAAGACCTATGTGCGCCCGCTGTCGCTGCCCTGGCCGTACACGCTCAAGGCCGGCGAGACCGTGAAACAGTCGATCAAGGTCACGCTCTCCGGCTCGGCCAAGGCCCGGGCCGGGGGCGCCGTGCCGAGCGGCATCGAGGTGAAGTTGGGCGCGACGATGCGCCAGACGCTGTTGCCGGTCGGGCTCGGCGTGCCGGCCGAGGAAGTCGAGCACGCGGTCAAACGGCTCGATCTGGTGCGGCTCGCGGCGCCACGCCTGCTGCAGTGCCATTTCGATCCGCGGCAGAAACATGGACTCGCGGAGCTGTACGGCTACCGGCTGCTCAGCGAAGCGTGCGGCGCCGATGCAATCCTGGAAATCGTGGTCGAAAGCCTGGATGAATACGCGAAGGAGCTGCAAGGCGTCGCCGCGCTGGTCAAGGAGTCCGGCCTCAAGCTCTCCGGCGTGGCGCTGTGCCCGGTGGGCGATCTGAAGGCCGTGCTTCCGGGCGGCGCGCGTCCCCCGGCACCCGCACTGGAAAAGCTGTACGCGGCCGCGCGCGCGGCTTTTCCCGGGGTCGAGCTGGGCGGCGGGATGTTCTCCTTCTTCACCGAACTGAACCGCAAGCATCCACCGGCGCACTTGCTCGATTTCGTGATGAACACGACCTGCCCGATCGTGCACGCGGCCGACGACCGCTCGGTCATGGAAACGCTGGAAGCACTGCCCTACCAGGTGCAGACCGCACGCTCGTTCATCGGCAAGACGGCGTATCGCGTGGGGCCGAGCGCGATCGGTTGCCGCGACAATCCGCACGGCAAGACCTTCACGCCGAATCCGGACAACGAGCGCGTCTGCCTGGCGAAGATGGACCCGCGGCAGCGCGGCCTGTTCGGCGCGGCGTGGACGCTCGGCTACATCGCCACCTTCGCGCGCACCGGCATCGCCTCGCTCACGCTCGGCGCACCCACGGGCCCGCTGGGATTCATCTACCGCAAGACCGACTACAGGCAGCCCTACTACGACGAGCTCGCCGGTCCCGCGGTCTATCCCGCCTTCCATGTGGTGAGCGGCGTGGCGCGTGGCGCGGGCCGCAAGCTCGTTTCGGCGACCTCGTCGGACAGCCAGAAAGTCGAATGCCTCGCCTACCGCGCAACGGGCGGCACCACCGTGTGGCTGGCGAATCTCACCGCGAAGCAGCAGCCGGTGAAACTCGCCGGGGTGGCGCAAACGGCGTTCGGCACACTGCTCGACGAAGACAGCTTCGAGACGGCCACCGCCGACCCGCGCGGTTTCCAGCGGACCTGGAAGGCGATGAAGAACTCGTTGACACTGAAGCCCTACGGCGTTGCAATCCTGTCGCTGAGCGACTAGAACCTGTTCCAGCCGTCAAGCCCGCGCAACCGCGGGCGTCGCGAGCACAACCCGAAACCGCACGCAGCGCCGCGCTCGCGGCACTGTTGCGCGAGTCTCGCCACAGGGGGAGCCATGGACGTTTCGCACAAGAGAGTCATTCTGGCGTCGGCGGTGGGCTCGGCGCTCGAGTGGTACGACTTCTTCATCTACGGGACGGCTGCGGCCCTGGTTTTCGGCGAGCTGTTCTTTCCCAAGGCCGAGCCGGCGGTCGGCACGCTGCTCGCGTTCGCCACGTTCGGCGTGGGCTTCGTCGCGCGCCCCTTCGGCGGTCTCGTCTTCGGGCATCTGGGCGACCGGATCGGACGCAAGCCGGTGCTGGTCATGACGCTGCTGCTCGTGGGCGGCGGCACTTTCCTGATCGGCGTGCTGCCGACCTACGAATCGATCGGCCTGTGGGCGCCGGCGCTGCTCGTGCTGATGCGCCTGATCCAGGGCTTCGGTGCGGGCGCCGAATACGGCGGTGCGGTGATCATCGCCGTGGAGCACGCCCCGCCCGGCAAGCGAGGCCTGTTCGGCAGCTGGGCGCCGCTGGGCGTGACGGTGGGAATCCTGCTCGCCAACGGCGTGTTCGCGCTGTTCGCCGCGCTGCCGCGGGAAGATTTCCTGAGCTGGGGCTGGCGCATACCGTTCCTGCTCAGCATCGTGCTGATCATCGTCGGCCTGTACATCCGCGCCAAGCTTTCCGAGACACCGGTGTTCACCGAGATCGCGGCCAAGAACAAGGCGGCGCGTTCACCGGTCATCGAAGCGGTGAAGAAGCATCCGCGCGAGTTCCTGGTCGTGATCGGCGCTCGTCTGGCGGAGAACGGGCTCGGCTACCTGTTTCCGGTGTTCGCGTTGAACTACATGACGCAGCAGCTGCAACTGTCCAAACCGATGATCCTGCAGGGCAACATGCTTGCCTACGCGGTGCAGCTCGTCACCATCCCGTTCTTTTCCATCCTTTCGGACAAGGTCGGCAGGCGGCCGGTGTACATGGGCGGTGCGCTGTTCTCGGCGGCGTTTGCCTTTCCCTTTTTCATGCTGGTCAACACCCAGGTGCAGCCGCTGATCTATCTCGCGCTGGTGCTCGCGATTTCAGTGGGCGTGGGCGCGATGTTCGGACCGCAGGCGGCCTATTTCGCCGAGCTGTTCGGCGCGCGGCTGCGCTACAGCGGCTTCGCCTTCGCGCGCGAACTGGGCTCGATCCTGGCGGGCGGACCGGCGCCGTTCATCGCGGGCGCGCTGCTCATGTACGCGGGCGGAGAGCCCTGGCTGGTGGCGGGCTACATGATGCTGCTCGCGCTGGTAACCGCGGCCGCCGTGTACTGGGGGCCGGAGACCTATCGCAGCGACATCCACGCCGATGTCGCGGAACCCCCTGCGAGGACCGGTCGCGCAGCGGCGATGCCGGTCGGGGATTGACGCGGTACACGGCGAAGGCAGCGCGCTGCGCTCGTTCGGCGGCGCACCGCTCAGCGCATCACGAACGGATTGGCGGTCGCCGCGCCGGAATTGATCCAGACACTCTTGACCTGCAGGTACTCGCGCACCGCGTCGATGCCGTTCTCGCGCCCGAGTCCCGAATCCTTGTAGCCCCCGAACGGCGACATGAAGCTCACCGCGCGATAGGTGTTCACCCAGACAGTGCCCGCCTGGATGCGCTCGGCCATGCGGATCGCGCGCGCGATGTCACTGGTCCATACGCCCGAGCCGAGGCCGAAGCGCACGTCGTTTGCGATTGCCACTGCTTCGTCCTCGTCGTGGAACTTGATGACCGAGAGCACCGGGCCGAACACCTCCTCCTGGGCGATGCGCATGCGGTTGTTCACCGCGCCAAAGATGGTGGGCTCGACGAACCAGCCGCTGCCGCATTCGGGCCGGGTGGCCGGGCCTCCCCCCATCAGCAGCTCGGCGCCTTCCTGTTTGGCGATCCCGATGTAGTTGAGCACTTTCTCGTACTGCGGGCGCGTGGTGACGGGACCGACCTGCGTGTCGAAGCTCATCGGATCGCCCATGCGCGCGGTCCGGGCGAGCTTGAGCAGCCGCTCGACGAACTCGTCGTGCAGGCTGTCCTGCAGCAGCAGGCGCGAGCCGGCGATGCAGGTCTGTCCGGTGGCGGCGAAGATCCCGGAGACGGCGCCGTTGACCGCGTCCTCGATCTTGGCATCGGCGAACACGATGTTGGGCGACTTGCCGCCGAGCTCGAGGCTCACGCGCTTGAAGCTCTTCGCCGCCAGCTCGTTGATCGCGCGCCCCGTCGCGTCCGAGCCGGTGAAGGCGATCTTCCTCACCAGAGGATGCGCCACCAGTGGCGTGCCCACTTCCTTGCCGAAGCCCGTCACCACATTCACCACGCCGGGCGGGAAACCCGCCTCCTCGACCAGCTTTACGAATTCCAGCGTCGAAGCCGAGGTGAACTCGGAGGGCTTGACCACCACCGTGCAGCCCGCCGCGAGCGCCGGGGCAAGCTTCCACGCAAGCAGCAGCAGCGGCGAGTTCCAGGGCGTAATCGCAACCACGACGCCGAGCGGCTCGTGACGCGTGAAGTTGAAGTAGCCCTTCTTGTCCAGCGGGATCACCGTACCCTGGATCTTGTCGGCCAGCCCCCCGAAGTAGTAGTACCAGTGCGGCACGTAGTTCAGTTGCGCCTGCATCTCGGCGATGAGTTTGCCGTTGTCGCGCACCTCGATCTCGGCCAGGCGCCCGGCTTCGCGCGCCACCAGATCGCCAAGACGATGCAGCAGCAGCCCGCGCTGGGTCGCCGTGAGCTGCGCCCATGGTCCCGCGCTGAATGCCCGATGCGCCGCCTGCACCGCGCGGTCCGCATCCTCGGCGTTGCCGCGCGCGATTCGAGCCCACGGCTGCCCGGTATACGGGTTGTAGCTGTCGAACCATTCGCCCGACGCCGGATCGACCGACTGTCCATCGATGTACATACGGTACTGCTGCATGCGTTCCTCCCTGTTCTTCACCTTGCCCCGCATTTTCCGATTTCTACGCGTGATTTGCACGGAGATAAACTCACCGGGCCTTGCCCCGCGTCAGGGGCGAGCGTCCCTTCGTCGAGGAGAAGACATGAGCGAGCTGTCCTACGTCACCCCGGCCCCGAGCGGTCCCTGGCAGACCTTTCTTTCGCAGGTCGAGCGCGTCACGCCCTACCTCGGCCCATTGGCGCGCTGGGTGGATTCGCTCAAGCGGCCCAAGCGCGTGCTCGTGGTCGACGTGCCCATCGAGATGGACGACGGCAGCACGCGCCACTTCGAGGGCTACCGCGTTCAGCACAACCTGTTCCGCGGACCGGGCAAGGGCGGCGTGCGCTACCACCCGGACGTGACGCTCGAAGAAGTGATGGCGCTCGCGGCGTGGATGTCGATCAAGACCGCCGCGGTCAACCTGCCCTACGGCGGCGCCAAGGGCGGCATCCGGGTCGACCCGAAGCAACTGTCGATCAAGGAACTGGAGCGCATGACCCGCCGCTACACCAGCGAGATCGGCATCGTCATCGGACCGCAGCACGACATTCCGGCACCCGATGTCAACACCAACAGCCAGATCATGGCGTGGATGATGGATACCTATTCGATGAACGTGGGCGCCACGACGACCGGCGTGGTCACCGGCAAGCCGGTCGACCTCGGCGGATCGCACGGACGGCTGAAGGCCACCGGGCGCGGCGTATTCGTCACCGGCCGCGAAGCGGCCCGGCGCCTGGGTTTGAATCTCGACGGGGCGCGCGTGGCGCTGCAGGGTTTCGGCAACGTGGGCAGCGCGGCGGCCGAGCTGTTCGTCGGGTCCGGCGCGAAGGTGGTGGCGGTGCAGGATTCCAGTGGCACGATCGCCAATCCCCAGGGCCTGGACATGTCGGAACTGATGCGTACGCTGCGCCGCGACGGCCACATCCATGCCTACAGGAACGGAGAGCGCATGCCCAACGAGGCGTTCTGGGACGTCGATTGCGACATCCTGATTCCGGCCGCGCTGGAAGGTCAGATCACCGCCGGGCGCGCGCGCCGCATCAAGGCCAGACTGGTGCTCGAGGGCGCCAACGGTCCGACGCTGCCCGAAGCCGACGACGTGCTGCGCGAGCGTGGTGTCCTGGTGGTGCCGGATGTAATCTGCAACGCCGGCGGAGTGACTGTGAGTTACTTCGAATGGGTGCAGGATTTCTCCAGCTTCTTCTGGACCGAGGACGAGATCAACGTCCGCCTGGACAAGATCCTGGTGGGCGCGCTGAAGAGAATCTGGGAAGCCGCAGACCAGCACCGCGTCACGCTGCGCACCGCCGCCTTCGTCATGGCTTGCGAGCGCATCCTCACGGCGCGCCAGCAGCGCGGGCTTTACCCATGAAAACAGATACAGCATCGCACCGGGAGCTTCCTCCGACATGGAATTCATCGATCTGAGATCCCAGTACCGGGCCTTGCGCGAGTCGATCGAGGCGCGCATCGGGCGCGTACTCGCGCACGGGCGGTTCATTCTCGGCCCCGAGGTACGCGAGCTCGAGACACGCCTGGAAGAATACACGCAGGCCAGGCACTGCATCACCGTGGCCTCCGGAACCGACGCCTTGCTCATCGCGCTCATGGCGCTCGAGGTAAAGGCCGGCGACGAAGTCATCACGACGACTTTCTCATTCGCCGCCGCAGCGGAGGTCATCGCGCTGCTGGGCGCCCGGCCGGTTCTGGTCGACGTGGAAGCCGACACCGGCAACATCGATGCGAGCCTGATCGAGGCCGCGATCAGCCCGCGCACGCGCGCGATCGTGCCGGTGTCGCTCTACGGTCAGCCGGCCGACATGGACGAAATCAACGCGGCTGCCGCGCGCCATGCGCTGCCGGTTATCGAAGATGCGGCGCAGAGCTTCGGCGCGACCTACAAGGGCCGCAGGAGCTGCAATCTGTCCACGATCGGTTGCACGAGCTTCTATCCGTCCAAGCCGCTCGGCTGCTATGGAGACGGCGGCGCGATCTTCACCAGCGACGACGCCCTCGCCAGGGCGATGCGCGAAATCCGCGTTCACGGCCAGGAAGGCCCGTACCGGCATGCGCGCCTGGGCGTGAACGGCCGGCTGGACACGATCCAGTGCGCCGTCCTGCTGGCGAAGCTCGAGCGCTTCGACTGGGAAGTGCGGCGCCGTGGCGAGATCGCCGCGCGTTACGACGAACGACTGCGCCCGCTCGAGCCGGCGCTGCGGCCGCTGCGCGTGAAGCCGGATCGAACCAGCGTCTACGCCCAATACACCGTCCGGGTGCACAAGCGCGAAGCCGTGCGGGCCCGCCTGGGAGAGGCGGGCGTTCCGACCGCGGTCCACTATCCGCTGGCCCTGCATCGGCAGCCCGCGTACGCGGCGCTGCGCCTGGCCCACCCCTGCCCCATCGCCGATGCGCTCGCCGAAGAAGTACTCAGCCTTCCGATGCACGCCGACCTCGACGAGAATAGCCAGGACACGATCGTCGATGCTGTGCGCAAAGCGGTCGTCTGAGCACGAGCCGGCGCGAAACACGAAAGCGCAAAGAGGAAGCGACCCAGCCTCCGACCGCAAGCCAAGGCTCAGAGGTTCGTCGAGGGAAACCCGAGCTGCTGCCGTTGCCCTGCTGGTGATCTTGGTGGTTCCATCGGCTCTTGCTTTGTTCGCGCCCGCTTCAGCGCGAATCGCCGCGGATGCGATGATCGATGAGCAGCGCGAGTTCCAGCGCGCGGCGGCCCTCCTGCGCCGAGGCGGCGTTGCGGGGCAGCCCGCGCACCGCGTCGACGAATGCCGCGAGTTCCGCCTGCAGCTCGTCCCCTTCGGAATAGGCGATGCGTTCCAACGCGATGCCGGGAAGCGGGCCGCTGTCCGCATTCGATTCCACGCGCGCAATCTCGACCGAGCGCTCGCGGAAGTCGACGGCGAGGTAGCAGTCGGACTGGAATACGCGAAGCTTGCGCATCTCCTTCCCGCTCACCCGGCTCGCGGTGACATTGGCCACGCAGCCATTCTCGAACTCGATCCTGGCATTGGCGATGTCCAGTCCGCCCGTGAGCACCGGCGCCCCATTGGCCCTTACCTCGGCGACCGGTGAATCGGACAGCGAGAGGATGATGTCGAGATCGTGGATCATGAGGTCGAGCACGACGTCGACGTCGGTGCCGCGCGGCTTGAATGGAGCGAGTCGATGCGCCTCGATGAAGCGAGGCCGGCTGATGTGCTTGCGTGCCGCGATGAGCGCCGGATTGAATCGCTCCAGGTGTCCGACACACAGCACCAGTCCCTTGGCCGCGGCCAGACCGACGACGCGATCGGCCTCCTCCAGGGTCGCCGTGAGCGGCTTTTCGACCAGCAGGTGAATGCCGGCGCCGAGCAGCGCCTCGGCCACTTCCGAGTGGATGCGCGTGGGCACCGCCACCGTGGCGATGTCCACGCTGCCGAGCACTGCCCGGTAATCGGTCGCGGTCCGCGCATTCAGCTCGAGGGCGAGTTCCCGGGTCCGCGAGCGATCCGCGTCCACCAGGTACTCGAGCCGCACGCCGGGCAGTCGCGCGAGGCGCAGGGCATGGCGCGAACCGAAATAGCCCACGCCGATCACCGCCGCGCGCAGAGTTTCCATGGAAGCCCTCAATAGAAGCCGGGCTCGCCCGGGGGTCGCGTCTTGAAGCGCCGGTGGATCCAGTTGTACTGTTCGGGCATCTCGCGCACGCACTGTTCGATGAACGCGTTCACGCGCCGCGCGTCGGCGCGCTCGTCGCCGGTGGGGTAGTCTTCCCACGCGCGGTAGATTCGCACTTCGTAGCCGCGCGCGCCGGGCAGCATGCGGGTGACGGCGGGGACCACCCGTGCACCGGTCAGCCGGGCGATCCGGGACACGCCCGTGATGGTCGCGGCCGGCACCCCGAAGAACGGCACGAAGATCGAATCGCGAGCGCCGTAGTCCTGGTCCGGCAGATAGTAGAAGGGCAGCCCGTTCTTCATTTCCTGGATCACGCGACGGATCCCGTGCTGTCGGGAATAGAGCCGGATCGGCTTGAAACGGTTGCGCGCACGCTCGAGCAGCCGGTCCACGTGGGGATTCTTCTGACGCGAATACATGCTCACCGCTTCGCCTTCCATGGACAGTCGGGTCGCGCCGGCGTGCAGGCCGACGAAATGCGGCGCCAGCAGAATCACCGGCCCGGTGGCGGCCGCCCGGTAGTGCTCCATGCCGTCAATGCGCACCAGGCGGGCGATGCGCCGCGCCGAAGACCAGAACAGGATCCCGTGGTCGACCATGCTTCGGCCAAGGGCCGCGAAATGCCGCTTGGCCAGCGCTCTGCGCTCGCTCTCCGGCATTTGCGGGAAGCACTTCGCGAGATTCACCAGGCACACATGCCTGCGCTCCGCCAGCAGGTGGAAGCCCAGCCGCCCGAGCGCCGCGCCGATCGGCGCCAGAACCGGAACGGGCAGAAAATGCAGGAGCCACAGCAAGCCGATGCCGCAGCGGGTAAGGACGGACCCGAGCACTGAGCAATCGGCAGCCGGAATGATTCGCCGGCGCGCGATCGATCGGGAAGTGCGTGCCGATCCGGATGTTGTCATGGCGCCTGTTTCAATTCGTTGCGGGAGATATCCGGTGCCAACCAGGACCTTGCCGCTGCTGAAATCCAGCGCGCGTGTTGCCCGGACCGCGCGGCCGCATCAAGGCGAATTCAACCCCCAAAGCGCCCCGCTGACAAGCGTCCTTGCTTCGCCGCTGTTGCGTGTTCCGAGCGGTCGTCCGCGTGCCAGGAAGATCCACGACTCTCCGCTCTTGGCCGGATCGGACCGGCGAAGCTATGCTATCGGCAAGCCGGGCATACCCCACGCCAGAGGGGTGGCTTCGCCTGGTGACGCGATGCCCGGTGAGGAGAAGACGATGAAGACCGAACTGTTCTGTCTGCCGCTGGCGACGCTGTTGACCGGCCTGATCTGGATCCCTTGCATCCCGGTTCGCGGTGGAGGGAATCGCCGATACGGTCGGTCACCCGGAGCACCCCAAGACCCGGTCCGCGTGGGCGCAGCGGCCAACCTCGGCTTCGTTTCACAGGCAGCGATCGCCTGGCGGCTGCCGGTCTTGAACGCTGCGCCAGCTTGCCGCTGACAAGCCGTTTTCTCTGGCCGCGGACTGCGCCAATGACTCCCATGAGCCGAAGCGGCGGGAAGAGCGACTTCCCCGTGGATTTCCTGTTGCCCGTTGATCGATGGACCTCAAACTTCAGGACAAGCTCGCACTGATCTCCGGTTCCACCAAGGGCATCGGCCTCGCCGTGGCCACGCTGCTTGCGCAGGAAGGCGCGCGAGTCATCGTCAACGGCCGCAGCGAGGCCGCGCTCGCGGAAGCGACTGCCGAGATCCGCCGCAGCGCGCCGAGTGCGCGGATCGACGGTTTCGCCGGCGATCTGTCCACCGCTTCGGGATGTGCCGGGCTCGTGCGCCGCTTCCCGGCGGTGGACATCCTCGTCAACAACCTCGGCATCTTCGAACGCAAGGCGTTCGAGGACATCACCGACGAGGACTGGCAGCGTTACTTCGACGTCAACGTCATGAGCGGCGTACGCCTGTCACGCGCCTATCTGCCCGGCATGAAGCAGCGCAACTGGGGCCGCATCGTGTTCATCAGCAGCGAGAGCGGCATCCAGATCCCCGACAACATGATCCACTACGGCATGACCAAGACCGCGCAGCTCGCAATCTCGCGCGGACTCGCCGAGACCTGCGCGGGGACGAACGTGACGGTCAACGCCGTGCTGCCCGGCCCGACACTGACCCACGGCAACAAGGCCGCCATCGCGAAGCGCGCCCCCGGACGGCCGTTCCCGGAAGTCGAAAGGGAGTTCTTCGAGAAAGTCCGCCCCAGTTCTCTGCTCAAGCGCTACGCCACGCCCGAGGAAGTGGCCACCCTGGTGGCGTACGTGTGCAGTCCGCTTTCCTCGGCCACCAACGGGGCCGCCCTGCGCTGCGACGGCGGAGTCGTACGAGCCTGCTTCGGATGAAGGTCAAGCGATGCGGTTGCCCGCCGCCGATGTTCCCGAGCGCGGCGATCACCGACTTTGTCTTCGTTACCGTTTCGAACGAGAAGAGGCATCTGCGCATCATTCGCGCGCTGCTCGAAGAAGGCGCTGACCGGTCCTTCCCGCAGCCTCACCGCCTCCCGGTCCGCGCGACACCCGGCCCGGCGCAACGCCAAAGGCGCGCTTGAAGTGCCGGGCCAGATGGCTCTGGTCGGCAAAGCCGACAGCTCCCGCAATCTCGGCCAGAGACCGGTACCTGCCGCTCATCAGCAGGCAACGCGCCGCATTCACTCGCACGTGAATCAGATAACGATGCGGCGTGAAGCCCGTTGCCCGCTTGAAGCGGCGGCTGAAATGGAACGGACTCAGGTGCGCCGCCGCGGCGATGTCCCGGACCGTGATCGCGCGTGCATAGTTGCCTTGCATGAAGACAAGCGCCTTCATCACGGCCCGTGGCGGCGGCTTGCCCGCGCCAGCGTCGCCCGGCGCGCGACGGTTCCGCAGTAGATGCAGGGCCACAATTCCGGCCCACGACTCGACGTAGAAACGGCTGCTTGCGCCCCCCGTGCCGGATGGGGCTGCAGTTTCCGGGATCGCGGCATCGCGTCCGGCCGATGCCGACTGCATCGTGTTCATGATCGATATGCCCGTTGAAGCGCCCGCGGGGCGCGGCCCCGCGGAATCTGCGCTCGAGTGTCAGATCGCTGAAGTCGCGCCGGCCGGCGAAAGGGTCCTGCCTTGCAGGTACGCGAGCACGCCCACGGCGGCGCCCACGACGCTCATCGCCAGGATGCCGATCGCGGAGAACAACGAGTGCCAGAGGGCGAGCACCACGATGGCCAGCACGACGGTGGCCCAGTTGGCCGCGACAATCCAGGAACGGAAGCGGGCGAGTCCGCCGCGCGAGCGGGCCGCCAGTACCGTCTCGGCGGCGAACAGGATCAGGAAAGCGCCGAGAAAGCGCATTACCGATTCCGAGGCGAAACCGAAGACCGTCGCCTGCCCGGGCAGCAGCAGCCGCGCAACGTCGGGGGCGAAGATGAGCAGATCCAGTCCCACCGCGGTGTCGGCGGCGGCACCGACGTAGAAGGGCCACGAGCGACGCGCGCCTTGACGCGGAGCCGAAGAAGTCTGTCGAGCCAGGGTACCGGTGAACATGATGTGCCTCCTTCAAGAGTTGAACGTTTTCGAACAGCGAGCGCATCATGCAGGCCGTGAGGTCGGCGCCGCAATTACCTGCCAGGTAATTGCCAGAGATCACAAACAGGAGGAGAAAGCCTCCCATGACCGTGAATTCGATGGACCGGAGCCTGTCCTCCGCAGCGCCGGCTTTCGGGCTGATGCTGCGGGAGTGGCGCAAGGCGCGCGGCGTCAGCCAGCTGGACCTGGCGCTGAGCTGCGGGCTGTCGCAGAAACACCTGAGCTTTCTGGAATCCGGGCGCAGCCGTCCGAGCCGCGGCATGGTGCTGCATCTGGCTTCGGCGCTGAACGTGCCGCTGAGCCAGCAGAACGCACTGCTGCTGGCTGCGGGGTTCGCGCCGGCCTACAAAGAGCGGTCCATGGACGCACCCGACATGCAGCCGGTGGAACTGGCCCTGGGCCACGTGCTGCGGCAGCAGGAACCCTATCCGGCGCTCGTCGTCGATCGGGCGCACAACATTCTGCGCATCAACCGCTCGCTGGGCGGCTTGCTGGCGTTCCTCTCCGGCATGGACCCGCCAGCGCTCGCCGCCGGACCGCCCCTGAACGCGATCGAGTTTTCCCTCAGGCCGGACGGCCTGCGGCCGGTGATCGAGAACTGGGAGGAACTCGCGGTCTGGTCGGTGCGGCGGCTGCGCGCCGAAGCGATGGTGGAAGGCGGCGCCGCGCAGCCGCGGGCGCTGCTCGATCGCATCCTCTGCCTGCCCGGCGTGGCCGAGGCTGCGCGCGCCGCGCACGACGATGGCGAGTTTCCGCCCACGCTCGCCGTACGCTTCAGGAAAGGCGACACGCGCCTCGCGCTGTTTTCGATGATCGCCACCATCGGAACCCCGCTCGACGTATCCGTGCAGAACCTGCGGCTGGAGCTGTTCTTCCCCGCCGACGCGCAGACCGCACGATGGTTCTCCGAGCGTCTTCCCGCCGGTAACTGAACCCGGTCAACGCAAGCACCCTCAAGCGCCGGCAACGCCCTGGGTGTTGACGTAGAGCGCATAGACGCTCCTGGCGGCTGCCATGAAAAGCCGATGGCGATGCAGGCCGCCGAAGCACACGTTGGCGCAGCGTTCCGGCAACGCGATGCGGCCGATCAGCCGACCCTCGGGGTTGTAGACGTTCACGCCATCGAGCGCCGCATCGCCCATGCCCCAGCCGATCCACAGATTGCCGTCGACGTCGCAGCGCATGCCGTCCGGCGTTCCCGGCCCGGCGTCGATGAGCTTGCGTTTTCCCGACAGCCGCCGTCCACGGTCCACCACGTCGTAGGCGTACACGTTGCGCGGCGTCGTGCCCGATTCGACGATGTAGAGCGCCGACTCGTCCGGGGAGAAACACAGCCCGTTCGGCCGGTTGATCGAGTCTTCCACCACCGTCACCTCTGCACTCTGGCCGTCGACCCGGTAGACGTTGGTCGGCAGTTCCTGTTTGCCTGAACGACCCTCGTAGTGACTGAGCAAGCCGAACGGCGGATCGGTGAACCAGATCGAACCGTCGGACTTCACCACCACGTCGTTGGGCGAATTGAGCGGCTTGCCGTCGAAGCGATCGACAATCACCGTCAACGTCCCGTCGTACTCGGTGCGCGTGAGGCGACGAGCGCCATGCTCGCAGGTCACCAACCGGCCTTGCCGGTCGCGCGTGTTGCCGTTGGCCAGATTCGAGGGCTGCCGGAACACGCTCACCGCAGCGGTTTCCTCCTCCCACTTCAGGATGCGGTCGTTCGGGATGTCGCTCCACAGCAGATAGCGACCGTCGCCGAACCACACCGGGCCCTCGCACCAGCGCAAGCCGTGCGCCAGACGCTCCACCGATGCCAGGTTCAGCCGATACCTGGCGAAGCTCTGATCGAGCACCTGTACCGCCGGGTCCGGGTAGCGCGCGCTCGGTACCCACGGCACGCGGTTGTCGCTGCCCAGACCCAAGGAGGATGTGCGGTCGTGCGTTGTCATGGTTCACACCGTCTCGTGGCTGCCCGGACACCTCGCGGTCCGTGGCGTCGATGTTCGGCCCGATGCGCTCGCTCGAAGCGATCCTTGTCAGCGGGCCGATCGGGCCAGCAGTCGCTCCAGATACGGCTTCCACAGAGAAGCATCGTAGAAGCTCGCATGCCCGCGGGTCCGATCGCTGGCCGGAATGGTGACGGCCTTGCCTTTGCGCACCCGCATGATCTCCTTTTCCAGAATGCCCAGCTCCGGCGGAGTACGCTCGTCGTCGGCGAAATTGATCGCGACCACGGCTGCACGGATCTCCTCCAGGCCCGGAGCCGGGTTGTAGTCGCGCGAAGCTTCCCAGGCGTAGAGAAAGTCGTTGGCGTCGGTGGCTCGCAGGCGCTCCTGCACCCGCTCATCGAGCAGGCGGTCGGCTGCTTCCATGGTGGGCGCAGCGAGGTAGAGCTGGCGCGCGCTGCCACTGGTGATCAATGCCGCCTTCAATGCCGTCGCGAGCCCTTGCGGCGGCCTGGCGTAGTTGCCGCCGTTCCATTCCGGATCGTTGCGAATGGCATCCACGATGAGTCGCCGCTCCATGCGGTTGCGCCCGGAAATCTGCGCCGGCAGGCAAGCCAGTGGCAGAACCGCGTCCATGAAGTCGGGATAGTTCACCGCCCACATCCAGGCGTGCATCCCGCCCATCGAGGTTCCGAGGACGAGCCGCAACCGGTCGATGGCGAGCTTCTCCGTGACCAGCCGGTACTGGGCCGTGACCATGTCGGCGTAGCCGTAGCGCGGAAAACGCGTCCGCAGACCGTCGCTGGGTTTGCTGGAGCGGCCGTGACCGATGTTGTCTGGAACGATGATGAAGTAGCGCTCGGCGTCCAGCGGCTGCCCGCTGCCGAACAGCTCGCCTGCGAAACTGCCGATGAAGAAGTTGGCCGCGCTGCCCGCGGTGCCGTGCAGCAGGAGAACGGCATTGGTCGTGCGCCCGGCGGAGTCGCGCTGCAACCGGCCCAGCGTGTAGTAGTGGAGCTTGAGCTCAGGCAGGGTCTCGCCGTTGGTGAAGCGAAAGCCGCGCAAGATGAACTCGCCCGGCTGGGGTTCCGGATACGGCGCGGCGCGCGCGTCTTCCATGAAGACGGGACAGCCGACCGCCAGGGACACCAGGAGAACCGCGAAGCGAAATCGCGAAGCGAGCGCCGGTTTCCGCTGCGCTACAAAATCCGCCCAGGCCTTGTCTTTGACGCTCCCGGTCATGCGCTTGTCCTGGTGAACTTGGTGTTCCGGGCGGTTCGCGTGCCGCCTCTAGGCAGCCGGGCGCTGGGTTTCCTTGGTGGTGATGCGCCACAGCGTGCGCGGGTCGTTCGGGTCGGTGAGGGTCGCCGAATGCAGTACGGAGGCGTTGTCCCAGACCACCACGTCGCCGACGCCGTATTTCACGCGGTACTGATATTTCGGCTGGGTCGCGTGCGCGGCCAGCTCGCGCAGCAGCGCCAGTCCTTCGGCTTGCGGCAGGCCCTCCACGGCGAAGGATGTCCCGCACACGGCGTACAGCGCCAGCCGCCCGGTGTAGGGATGGCGCCGCACCAGGGGATGGCGAATCAGCGTGGCGCCGCGGCGCATTTTCTGCTCCTCGGTCGGCTGGTAGGCCGAGGTGCGCGACGCCGGGTCGGGATCGTCGCGGTTGCCGTAAACGTTCAGAGTCACCATGTCCCGGATGCGCCGCTTGGTCGCCTCCGGCAGTTCCTCGTAGGCCTGTTCCTGGTCGGCGAACAGCGTGTCGCCGCCGACCCTGGGCACCTGGATCGAATAGAGCAGCGTGGCGCGCGCCGGAATCTCCAGATAGGAGTAGTCGCTGTGCCAGTAAGTGCCGCCGTCGGCCAACCCGATCGGCTTGCCGTCCTTCCTGACGTTGGACAGGATCAGAATGTCGGGATACCCGGGATGGTGAAACTGGTCGAGCACGTGCGGCTCCGGCGGGCCGAAGCGGCGTGCAAACTCCAGAAAGGACCGTGGTTCGAGCCGCTGCGCGCGAAACACCAGGACGTGGTAACGGTGCAACGCCTCACGGACCGCGCCGAAGCTATGGTCCGGCAACGGCTGCGACAGGTCGAGGCCGGAAACCTCGGCGCCCATGCAACCGCCGGAAGGGCGAATGTCCAACGTGGTCGCCTCCTCTCGCTATTGAACGAATTGTGGCATCAACCAGCGCGGCAGCGCCAGAATCGCACGCGGGAAGCGGCGGGCACCTCGTCACCCGTCTTTCGCTTTACCGATGGAAGTAGGGAACCCTGCCGAGCACTTCCTGATTGACGACATTCTTCGGTACGCGCCCCGCGGCGAGATCCCGACAGGCGCTGAACACGCTCGCGGCGATGGTGTTGATGCATTCGTCGGTCAGGCAGATGTGATGCGGGGTCACGATGACGTTGTCGAGCTTCAGCAACGGGTTGTCCGGCGACACCGGTTCCTGCTCGAACACGTCGAGCCCGGCACCCGCGATGCGCCCCGCCGCCAGCGCTTCGTAGAGCGCCTTCTCGTCGACGATCGGTCCGCGCGCCGTATTGATGAAGAATGCGGTCGGCTTCATCAAGGAAAACTGCCGCGCGCCGATCATCTTGCGCGTGTCTTCGTTGAGCGGACAGTTCACGCACACGAAATCCGACTCGCGCATGAGCGTATCCAGATCTACGAGCTTCACTCCGAGCGGAGCCACCGATTCCTGCGTAATGTACGGGTCGTGGCCGAGATGCTTCATGCCGAAGGGCGCGACCAGCCGGAACAGCTCCGAGCCGATGTTGCCCACGCCGACCGAGCCGAGCACGCGCCCGGAAAGCCCCGTGCCGAAGTGGTTCAAGCGTTCCTGCCAGCGGCCTTCGCGCGTGATCCGATCCTTGATCAGCACGCGCTGCGCCAGCATCAGCACGAAGGTCAGGGCCGACGTGGCCACTGGCCGGCGCACTCCGTCGGGGGTAATCGTCAGAATGACTCCGTTCTCGGTGAGCGCGGGGACGTCCACCGTGTCGTAACCCACGCCGAAGCGGGCCACGAGTTTCAATCGCCTGCTCGGGCCGGAAACGGTCTTGCGGGTGACCCTGGCCAGCATCACGGCCAGGGCGTCGTACTTCGCAGCGCTTTCGGGCGTCAGCTCGGGTTCGGTCTGAGTCAGAAATTCGTACTCGATGCCCGCCTGCTCCAGGATCTTGAAGGCCGACGGGTCGAAGATCGGCTTGCCGTCCGGCTTGAGGTTGTCGCGGGTGATGCCGACGCGAAATCTGCCTTGTGCCATCGCTTCTCCTCCTTGAACCTCGACGACGTGGGATTCTCCTGCCGACCGGCGCGCCGGCCGCCGACGCTATTTCCCGCTTCCAGCCGATCGGCCGGATGCGCTGAGAGTCCGCAGATGATCGATGCCGTTCTTGAGGGCGCCCTGCAGCAGCATCGAGTCGATACCCATGGAAAAAAGACGGAATCCCTTGTCCCAGTACTGGCGGCTCCACTTCTCGTCCGCGGTCATGCAGCCCAGGACCTTGCCGTGCCTTTTCGCGGCTGCAACCATCCTGTCGATGGCCTTGACGTACTTCGGATGATCGAACTGCGCCGGAATGCCGAGAAAGTTGGTGAGATCGAAGTGGCCGAGCCAGAGCACGTCCACTCCAGGCTCGGCCGCGATCTTTTCCACGTTTTCGATGCCTTCCGCGGTCTCGATCAGGCACATCACCAGGGTGCGCTGGTTAGCGATCCGGATCTTGTCGGCGACACTGCCGCCGATGTAGTCGTCGGCCGCAAAGCCGAATGCCGCGCCCCGGCGGCCCTCCGGTGGATAGCGGGTGCAGGAGACGATGTAGCGCGCTTCCTCCGCCGATCCCACCATCGGAGCCATGATGCCCATGATGCCGAGGTCGAGCGCACGCGAGATGTAGTGGTACTGGTTGGCTGGCACGCGCGCCATCGGCACGAGGTCGAGGCCGCGGCACAGCGCGGCCTGGTCCTTGATGGTTTCGTAGGTCGTGCCGGCGTGCTCCATGTCGAGCAGCAGGAACTCCGCACCCGAAGCCTTCACCATCTGCGGCAGACCGGGAACCATGAACTCCCAGCCGAACGCACCGAAGACGGCCTCGCCTCGAAGAAGCTTTTCCTTCACCGGATTGGTTCTCATAGGAGCTCCGTGGTGACGTGACTATCGCAGCGAGCCCACTTCGGTCGAGAACCGCGCAGGCACCAGGGCACGAAGCAACACGAGGAAAGGCGCCTCGGATTTTCCGATTTTCTCTGTGTCACTTCGTGCCTTTGTGTCTTTGTGGCAAGTCCGATCGGCCACCGATCCGGCAACCGACTCTGCCGTCTACATCGCCGCCGAAAACGCCCCGTCCACCACCAGCACGTGGCCGTTGACGTAGGATGCCTCGTCGGAAGCGAGGAATACGGCGACCGGGCCGATTTCCTTCAGCTCGCCCCAGCGGCCGGCCGGCGTACGCCTGCACACCCAGTCGTTGAATTCGCGATTCTGGATGAGCGCAGTGTTCATCTCGGTGGCGAAGTAGCCCGGTGCGATCGCGTTCACCGTGATGTTGTGCGGGGCGAGCTCGACCGCCAGCTCCCGCGTCAGCGCATGGATCGCGCCCTTGGACGCGACGTAGGCCGAGATGGTCGGCCGCGCCAGCAAAGCGCTGATCGAGCCGGTCATGATGATGCGGCCGCGCTGCGCGGGAATCATCGCCTTCGCAGCTTCGCGCACGAGCGCCCAGACGGCCGTGAGGTTGGTGTCGATCACGCGCCGAAAATCAGCGGTTTCGAACTCCGTGACGGGCTTGCGGTGCTGGATGCCGGCGTTGGCGACCAGGATGTCCAGGCGACCGTACTTCTGCACCGCACCCTGGATCGCCGCGGCGCCCGCGGCATGGTCGTTGACGTCGAAAGCCGCCGCCTCGCCTTTCAGACCCCGGGAAGCGAGCTCGCCGGCGCGTTCCTTCAACGCTTTTGCATCACGGGCGTTGAGCAGGACGAGCGCGCCCGCTGTGGCCAGCGATTGCGCCATCGCCCAGCCCAGGCCGCGCGAGGCACCGGTGATCAGCGCCACCTTCCCGCTCAGATCGAACATCTCTCCTCCCGGAATTCCATCCACCACGCAGAAACAGAGAAGGACGAAATCCGCAATCAACCGCCGAGGCTAAAAAGCGCCAAGAATCGCCCCGGACTTTCAAACGAACCCTTGGCGGCTTGGTGGTGGGGCATGTTTTCGTCGGTGCAGCTGCGTGCCTGCGTGTCTGTCTGGCGAATGCCCTGCCTACGGCATGTATTGACCGCCGTTGACTTCCAGAATCTGCCCGGTCATGTACCCGCTCATCCTGTCCGAGGCGAGGAACAGGAACGCGCCGGCGCACTCGTCAGGCGTTCCCAGTCTGTTCATCGGAATCGTGGCCTTGAAGCTCTCCAGCATCTGCGGCGTGGAGAAGCGCTCGTGGAAAGGCGTCATGATCACGCCGGGGCTCACAGCGTTCACCCGGATCCTGTCCTTGACCAGCTCCTTCGCATGGCCGCGCGTCATGGTCGACACGAAACCCTTCGCCGCGGCGTAGAGCACCGCGCCCGGTCCTCCGCCATGCCGCGCCGCGACCGAAGTCACGTTGATGATCGCGCCGCCGCTGCCCTGCCTTCTCATCTGCACGACGGCGGCGCCGGTGCACATGACAGCGGAGCGCACGTTGAGGTCGATCACCTGATCGAACAGCTCGTCGGTGATCGACTCGACCGGCAGGCGCTGGACCAGGCCGCCGGCGTTGTTGATCAGAACGTCGATGCGCCCGAAGTGCGCGACAGTGCTCTGCACCAGATCCTTGCAAACCGGGGAGCTGGTGACATCCCCGGACACCAGGAAGGCCTTGCCGCCGGCCTTTTCGACTTCGGCGGCGACTTGCTCCGCTTCGGCCTTGCTCCTGTTGTAGTGCACGGCGACCTTGGCGCCGTTCGCGCCGAAGGCCTTCGCCGCGGCGGCACCGATGCCGGTGCTCGATCCGGTAATCAGCACGACCTTGTCCTTCAGGTCCTCGATCATCTCTACCCCCGATTCAATCTCCCGGCGCGGAGGACGCGAAGGGCGGGGCGGAAGACGAGAACCAGGGGCGAAACACGAAGGCACGAAGAGACAAAAGGCCGGGATTTGTTCTCCGTGTGCTGCATGGTTCCGATTCCTTCCTCCTGCTCGCCTCTGCGTCCTTCACGGCCTGCGCATCGAGCGTTCTTGCGCTAGGGCAACAGAACAGTGGAGCCGGTGGTCTTGCGGCCTTCCAGGTCGCGATGCGCCTGCGCCGCGTCGGCCAGCTTGTAGGTCTGGTTGATCTCGATCTTGACCTTGCCGGACTTCACGACGTCGAACAGCCGGCTCGCGCCTTCCTCCAGGTCCTCGCGCCGCGCCGTGTACGTCATCAGGGTCGGCCGCGTCACGTAGAGCGAACCCTTCGCTGCGAGCAGGTTGAGATCGAAAGCCGAAACCGGGCCCGAGCCGTTTCCGAACACGCACAGCAGGCCGCGCGGCATCAGGCAGTCCAGCGATCCCATGAACGTGTCCTTGCCGACGGAGTCGTAGACGACCGGAACCTTGCGCCCGCCGGTGATCTCCTTCACCCGCTCCACGAAGTTCTCCCGGGTGTAGACGATCGTGTGATCGCAGCCGTGTGCCTTGGCGATCTTTGCCTTCTCGTCGGAGCCGACCGTGCCGATCACCGTCACTCCCAGCGCTTTCAGCCACTGGCAGGCGATGAGTCCCACGCCGCCGGCCGCGGCATGCCATAGCACCGTTTCCCCTTTCTCGACCCGGTAGGTGCGATGGATCAGATACCACACCGTCAAGCCCTTGAGCATCATCGCCGCGGCCTGCTGGTCGGTGATTCCGGCGGGGACCCTGACCAGCTTGTCGGCCGGCATCACCCTGATCTCGGAATAGGCGCCCGGAGCGCCCCCGGCGTAGGCCACGCGGTCGCCGGCCTTGACGTGTGCCACCCCCGGGCCGACCGCCTCGACGATACCCGCGGCTTCCAGTCCCAGCCCACTGGGCAGCGGCAACGGATAGAGGCCGCTGCGATGGTAGGTGTCGATGAAATTCAGGCCGATCGCGGTATGCCTGACCCGGACCTCTCCGGCGCCGGGTTCACCGACTGCCACATCTTCGTAGACCAGAACTTCCGGTCCGCCTGTCTTGTGAAAACGCACAGCCTTCGTCATGTTGTTCACTCCCGTGCATCAAGCAATATTGTTTCGATTCCAGCGGTCCTGCTGCCCGCTCCGCGGTCACGTTCAGCGCGCCGAAACGCGCGGAACCCGTTCCACTGTCGGGATGGCCGGTTGAAGCATTGATCGTCTCGTCTCAACGTATGAACTGATTCACGAAATCGCGACCCAGCCCCACCTTTTCATAGTGGGCCCGGCACATCTCGATCTTGGTGAAGACGTCCTCGTAGGCTAGGGTCTCGCCTTTCCCGTCGACGTAGATCATCGCGCCGTTGACGTTGAACAGGGTGATCATCTCTTCCGCGGCGTCGTCGACGATCAGCGTGTGGACTTCGCCCGGCGGTTCGTACACGAAACCGCCTTCCTCGGCGATCCAGTCGTGCTCGAGGTAGCGCCATCTGCCCTTGATGACATATCCATAGACCGCCATCGGGTGGCGATGGCGGGAAAGAATCCCGCTCTTGCGCACGCGCAGCAGGTTGAACCAGCCCCCGGAAACGGTATTCAGCATGAGAGGCCGGAACCACACCCCTGGAGCCTGCGGCACCCAGACGCGTTCGTCGGAGGGAACGGCCAGTGTCACGATCTCGTGATGCATTCCGGCCGCCGCAAGGGGGTTCGACCTGAGCGGAGCGTTCATCGCATTCTTTTCCTCAGCCAATCGGGTCAGGTGACCAGGTGCCCGCCGTCCCCCGGGACAATCGCCCCGTTGACGAAACCGGCGAGGCGAGCAGACGACGGCGCCGGCGACACCTTCGGGCACGGCCCCAGCGTCGCAGGGCGTGCGAGCATGCCGCGGCTGCGCTCGGTCCCTCCGAAGCGCCTGCGTGAGCGGGGTCGCGATCCCGGGAGCGACGCGTCAACGCGTATTTTATCAGCGGCACATGCGCTCGAAAGCGACTTCCTCGGTTGCGGCTGCGTTTCGAGGTCGAAGTCCTTCGACGCGATGCAACGCAAAGGACACGTCGTCAGCGGCGATCGAGAACGATCGGGGCACAGGTGTCGTCGTCTGCCTCGCGTTGAACGCCTTTCAGGCGGCTGCGGCGCGGCGGCGCCGCAGCCGGAGGAAGAACGGCGAGAGCCACACCAGAATGGCGAACACGCCGAGCGCGCCGGCGATCGGCCGCTCGAAGAATGCGGCGATGCGGCCTTCGGACTTGATGAGCGAGGTCGCCAAGTTCTCTTCCAGCATTGCGCCCAGCACCACCCCGAGGATCGCCGGCGCGACCGGAAAGCCGTTGCGTTCCATGAAGAAGGCGATGATGCCCGCGGTGAGCATCACGCCGATATCGAATGCGGTGTTGTTGATGGCGAAGGCGCCCACCATGCAGAAGGTCAGGATCACCGGCATCAGCACGTGCCTGGGGACCCGCAGCACGCGCTTGTAGCCCTTGATGGCCATGAGCCCGAGCGGGATCATCAGCAGGTTGGCGATGAAGAAGACGATGAACACCGCGTAGATGTTCTCCGGGTTGTTGAGGAAGATCGTCGGGCCCGGGTTCATGCCTTTCAGATAGAGCACGCCGATCGCGATCGCCGTGATCGAATCTCCCGGAATGCCGAACACGAGCGCGGGAATCCACGCACCGGACAGCGCGCCGTTGTTGGCGGCACCGCTCTCGATCACGCCCTCGACGTGCCCGGTGCCGTACTTCTCCGGAGTCTTCGAGAACTTCTTGGAGATTGCGTAGGAGATCCACGCGGCGATGTCGGCGCCCGCACCGGGCAGCGCGCCGATGGCGGTGCCCACGGCACTGCCCCGGAAGGCGGCGGCGGGATACCTGCGGACGAGCTCCCACTGCCCGCGAAAGATGTTGCCGATTCTCTCCTGCGCCAGGTGCAGCGGCGCATCCTTCGAGGTCACGTAGCGCAGCACCTCCGAGACCGCGAACATGCCGATCATCATCGGAATGAAGTTGATGCCGCCCATCAGCTCGGTATTGTCGAAGGTGAAGCGGGGAAAGGCGGCCGGATTGTTCAGTCCCACGCAGGAAACCAGCAACCCGAGGAGCAACGAGACGCTCGCCTTCAGCGGGCGGTCCGACGCGATGAACACCGCGCACGTCAGTCCCAGCAGCACCAGCCAGAAATACTCGAACGAGCTGAAGTTGAGCGCCACTTCTGCGAGCCAAGGCGCCGCCGTGACCAGCACGACCGTTCCGAGGATGCCGCCGATCGCGGAGAAGACCAACCCCGCCCCGAGCACCAGCTCCGCCTGCCCTTTTCGGGTCATCGCGTACGCTTCGTCGGTGTAGGCAGCGGAGGCCGGCGTGCCGGGCATGCGCAGCAGCGCACCCGGAATGTCGCCGGCGAAGATGGCCATGGCGGTGGTGGTGACGATCGCCGCGACCGCGGGAACCGGCTCCATGAAGAACGTCACGGGCACCAGCAGCGCAGTGGCCATGGTGGCGGTCAGTCCCGGAATCGCGCCGACGAAAAGCCCGAACAGCGCGGCACCGAGAATCACCGCGAGGACATAGGGATCCAGTACCAGCGCAAAGGCGGTGGTCAGCTCGCTCATCTACCAGGCCAGCGGTTCGAGCAATCCCCACGGCAGAGGCACCTTCAGCGCGCCGTAGAAGATCCAGTGGATGACGAAGGCGGCGACCAGCGCCGTGGGCAGCGCGACGAACCAGCGGTTGCGCAGCGCGAGCAGGATGGCGAGGAGGGCAAGCGGCGCTGCGATCAGAAAGCCGAGCCTATCCGAAAACAGAATGTAGAACGCCATCGCGCCGATCACGACGGCGAAATTCAGCGCCAGCCGCGGCGTACGCATCCACTCAGAAAGTTCGATCGCCCCTTGCGTCTTCCAGCGGCGCAGGCCCGATGCGATCAAGGCGAGACCGGTGAGGGCGAAGCCCGCGGCAATGGCGCGGGGAAACAGCGACGGCCCGAACTGCTGCCCGGGCATGGGCGGGAAACCGTGCACGTACCAGGCGATCAGGGCGGCGAACGCCACGAGCGCCGCGCCAATGAGAGCGTCGTTGAATCTCATCAGCAAAGGCCCGGCCGAGGACGGGTCCGACTTACCACAGTCCGAGTCCGGCTTCCATCGGCGCGCTCTCGATCGCTCGACCCCAGCTTCTATTTCGCCAAGCCGACGACCTTCATCAGCGCGCCCAGCTCGGCGTCGTCCCTGGCCATGAACGCCGCGAATTCCTGCGGCGGCGCGTAGCGCATGCCGAAGCCGCGCGAGGTCATGAAGTCGCGGAACTCGCGGCTGTCATAGGCCTTCTTGACCGCGGCGACCAGGCGGGCTTCGATGTCCTGTGGCAGCCCTTTCGGCGCAGCAACCCCGCGCCAGGCCCCGCTCACCCATTTGCTGCCGATCGCCCGCCTGAGCGTGGGCACCTTGGGAAACAGCGTCGAGGGCTTGTCGTCCATGATCGCCAGGCTCCTGACCTTGCCCGCCTCGATGAGCGCGCGTGCCTCCGCGTGCGATCCGACGACCATGTCCACTCCGCCGGCCACCAGATCGAGCAGCCCGGCGGCGTTGCTGGCGCTGGGCACCCACAGAACGCTCTGCGGATCGACCTTCAGGTCGTGCAGCATTCCGTAGAGCGACAGATGCCAGATTCCGCCGTGCGCGGTCCCTGAAGCCTTCAACTTGCCCGGACTGGCTTCGATGGCGGCAATCAGATCGGCGAGATTTCCGTAGGGCGCATCGGCGCGCACCTGCACCGCCGCGGCATCGACGTTGATCAGCCCCAGCGGCGCGAACGAGGCACCGTTCAATCGGGTCAGACCCTGGTGATGCATCATGCCGATCTCGACGGTGATGACGCCGATGGTGTAGCCGTCCGGTTTTGCGGCGGCGATCGCCTGATGTCCGACCACTCCGCTGCCACCGGTGCGGTTGACGACATTGACCGGCTTGCCCAGATCGCGCTCGAGCAGCGTGGCCATCATGCGGCCGACGGCATCCGTACCGCCGCCCGCGCCCCACGGGACGATGAAGGTCACCGGGCGCGCGGGGTAGTCGGCGGCGACGCAGAACGGTGCGGCGACGGTGAGCAGCAGCGTCAAAAGCAGTCTTCGCCTTGCGAAGCGCATTTGCACCGGCTGGCCCCGAAGGCGGCGACAAGCAAGAGGCGGACTCATCGATTGATGATGCCCACAACTGTCATCGTCCTGCCCATCGCCGCGTTGCTCTGCTTCATATGCTCGGCAAACTGTCTCGCGTCGCCCCACAGCAGGCCGAAGCCGCGGCTCGCCATGAAGTCGCGATACTCCCTGGCCTCGTAGACCTTTTTCAGGGATGCCGCCAGCCGGTCGACGATCGGCTGCGGCATGCCTTTCGGCCCGGCCACCCCGCGCCATGCTCCCAGCGTCCAACCACTGGCGACGGCTTCCTGTAGCGTGGGCACGTCGGGAAACAAGGGGGCTCGCTTCGCGTCCATGATCGCCAGGCTCCTGACCTTGCCGGCCTCGATCAGCGAACGCGCTTCCGGCAGCGAACACGGAACCACCTCGACGCCGCCCGCGACCAGATCGAGCAGGCCGGGCGCGGCGCCGTTGCTCGGCACCCAGGCCACCGACCCGGGATCGATCTTCTTGTCGGCGAGCAGGCCGAAGAACGACACGTGCCAGATGCACCCCTGTCCGCAGCCGGTGGCCTTGATCCGCCCGGGCCGCTTGCGGATGTCGTCCAGCAGATCCTGCAGCGTCGCGTACTTCGAATCGGCCCGCACCTGCACGCCGGCCGGGTCGAAGTTCATCAGCGCGATCGGGGTGAAGTCATCGGGCGTAAGCGGTGTCAGGCCCTGCCAGTGCAGCATCGCGATCTCGGTGGTGATGAAGCCGAGGGTGTAGCCGTCCGGCGGGGCGCTGGCCACGGCCTGATGGCCGATGACGCCGTTGCCGCCGGTGCGATTGACCACGTTGATCGGCTGCCCGAGGTCCCTTTCCATCAGGCTGGCGATCATCCGCGCGATCGCGTCGGTTCCGCCGCCCGCGCCCCAAGGCACGACGATGGTGATCGGGCGCGACGGATAGTCCTTGCTGCCGCCGCAACCGGCAAGCGCCAGCAAGACGGCGCAAAACGCCGCCAGCAGCCCGTTTCTCCTCCGAATCATCGTGTGCTTCTCCTGCCTGGTCGTTCCCGGCGCGACCAAAAACAAGCGGCGCCTTCAGGCGCCGCGGGGGTTTTCGCGGATTGTATTGCAAGGCCGCCGCCTGAATCGAGCCCTTAACGAGGCTTTCTATCTCGCGAGGCGAAGGCGTCCGAGGGCGCGCTGCTGCCGTGTCTGCTGGAAAATGAACTCGCGGATCTGCGGGTAGATCGTTTCGCGGAACTTGCGGCCGCTGAAGATTCCATAGTGGCCGACACCTCTGGCCAGCAGGTGCCGCCGCCTCTCCGCCGGAATGGCCCTGCACAGGGCGTGCGCAGCTTCGGTCTGACCGTTGCCGGAGATGTCGTCCAGCTCGCCTTCGATCGTGAACAGCGACGTCTGCGCGATGGCCTCGGGGCGCACCGGCTCACCACGCACCCGCCACTGGCCCTTCGGCAGCTGGAATTCCTGGAACACCACCTTGATCGTGTCCAGGTAGTACTCGGCGGGCATGTCGAGCACCGCGTTGTACTCGTCGTAGAAGCGGCGATGCGCCTCGGCCGATTCGCCATCGCCTCGCACCAGGTGCATGTAGAACCTCCAGTGCGAATCGAGGTGCCGGTCGGGATTCATCGCCAGGAAGCTCGCGTGCTGCAGGAAGCCGGGGTAGACCTTGCGCATGAAGCCGGGGTAGTTGGGCGGCACGCGCATGATCACCTTGTCGGCGAACCAGGAATGCGGCCGGCCCTGGGCGAAATCGTTCACCGCGGTCGGATTGCGGCGGGTGTCGATCGGCCCGCCCATCATGACCATGGTCCTCGGCAGGGCCGGATCGTCGCTCGCGGCCATCAGCGACACCGCCCCCAGTACCGGGACGGTGGGCTGGCACACCGACATCACGTTCACGTCGGGGGCCAGAAAGCGGATGAATTCCCGGACATAGTCGACGTAGTCGTCGAGGTGGAACGGACCCCGCGGCAGCGGAACCATCTTCGCGTCCACCCAGTCGGTGATCCACACGTCGAAGTCGGGCAGCGCGGTACGGACCGTATCGCGCAGCAGTGTCGCGAAGTGGCCGGACAGCGGCGCGACGATCAGCAGCTTGGGGTGGGCATGTTTCGTTTCCTTGCGGAAGTGCAGCAGCTCGCAGAACGGTTTCGCGAGGGCGACCTCGCGCCGCACGACCACCGTTTCGCCATCGACGACGGTGTGCTCGATGTTCCACTGGGGCTTGGGATACCGCCGCAGCAGGCGCACGAACAGCTCGCTGCCCGCCGCGAGGGTGCGCGCGCCCGGCACATAGGCCAGAGGGCTGAAGGGGTGGGTGAAGAACTGCCTCGCCGCATCGGCCCAGACGACAGCCGGGGCCATGACGTTCTTATGAAACTCGTGCAACTGGTAGATCATCGCCGATGTCTCCCACCCCCCTTGAAGCCGTGTTGCTTTTGTTCGGAGCTGAAACCTGCCGCTGTGTTGCGGCTGCCACGGCGCACCGCCGCGACTGTAAGGATTGTGTCATGAAGCGTCAAGGAGGTTCTCGACGCTGCCGGACCGCGGCTTTGGCTAGAGCGCCAGCGGCGGTTCGCCCATCGCGCCCACCTGCTCCCTCAAGTGCAGGATGTGTTCCTCCCAGTAGCGGCGGGAGCCGAACCACGGAAAGGCGGCCGGAAAGGCCGGGTCGTCCCAGCGGCGGGCAAGCCAGGCGGCATAGTGGATCATCCGCATGGCGCGCAGGGTTTCGATGAGCCGCAGCTCGCGGTCGTCGAACTCGGCGAACTGTTCATAGCCGTCCAGTACATGGCGCAGCTGCCGCGCCATCGCCGACCGATCGCCCGACAACAGCATCCAGAGATCCTGCACGGCCGGTCCTGTCCGGCAATCGTCGAGATCGACGAAGTGCGGCCCGTCGTCGGTCCAGAGAATGTTTCCGGCATGGCAGTCGCCGTGCAGCCGGATCCGGCCGACGGGCCCGGCGCAATCGAACGCCGCGGCGCCCGCTTCGAGCGCCTTCGCGGTTACGGCACGATACGGCTCGACCAGGTCCGGCGGGACCTTTGCGCTCTCCAGCAAGAAAACGCGCGGCTCCTCGATGAAGGACGCCAGGTCGAGCTCCGGCCGGTGCGCGAATCGCCTCGCGGCGCCAACCGCGTGAATGCGCCCCAGAAACCGGCCGATCCATTCGAGCACCTCGGGATCCTCCAGTTCGGGCGCCCGGCCGCCCCGGCGCGCAAAGAGCGAAAAGCGAAACCCTTCGTGCCGATGCAAGGTGGCGTTGCCGGGCGCCAGCGGAGCGACGACGGGAATCTCCGCGGCGGCCAGTTCGAGCGCGAAGGCGTGCTCTTCCAGAATCTGGTCATCGGTCCATCTTCCCGGACGGTAGAATTTGGCAACCACCGGCGCGCCCTGCTCGATGCCGACCTGGTAGACGCGGTTCTCGTAGCTGTTGAGCGCAAGCAGCCGTCCGTCCACGCGCAGCCCGCAGGATTCGACCGCGTCGAGGATCAGATCGGGAGTGAGCGCCGAGTACGGGTGTGCCGCTGGCATCGCGCGATTGTATCGAGCCCTGCTCACCGGCAAGATTCCGGATTCAAAGCAAGACCGGAGAACGAATTGAAGCCAGCAACGATCGCACTCGCCACGCTTCTTGTTTTCGCGGCGCTGACGTCATCGGCCGATGACGCGGCCATTCGCGAAGCCGCGAAGCGGCTCGTCACCGAGCATCTGATGATCGACTCGGATACGCCCGGAATCCGGCTCTATCTGCGCAACAAGCGCCTCCCCGGGTTGAAGTTCGCGGCGCAGCGCACGCTGCTCTATGTGCACGGCGCGACCTACCCGGCGGAGACCGCCTTCGATCTGCCGCTCGACGGCCTGTCGTGGATGGATTACATCGCCGCGCACGGCTGGGACGTGTGGCTGGTGGACCTGCGCGGCTACGGGCGCTCGACGCGCCCGCCCGAGATGGACCAGCCGCCCGAAGCCAATCCGCCGATCGTCACAACCGACGTGGCGATCCGCGACGTCTGCGCCGCGGTGAACTTCATTCTTCGCCGTCGCGGCGTGGACCGGCTCGCCCTGCTCGGCTGGTCGTGGGGCACCACCATCATGGGCGGGTACACCGCATCCAGTAACGACAAGGTATACCGGCTCGTGCTTTACGCTCCGCTGTGGCTGCGCACCACACCCTCGCAGATCGCCTCGGGCGGTGGGCCGCTCGGCGCGTACCGCACCGTGACCCGCGAAGCCGCTCGTAAACGCTGGCTGGCTGGCGTGCCCGAAGACAAGGTCGCGAGCCTCATCCCGGCGGGGTGGTTCGAGCAATGGGCGCAGGCGACCTGGGCGACCGATCCGAAAAGCCGGGATAGCGGACTGCTGCGTGCGCCCAACGGCGTCATCCTGGACGCCCGCAACTACTGGATGCAGGGCAAGCCGCTGTACGATCCGGCGCAGATCCGCGTGCCCACGCTCATCGTGCACGCCGAATGGGACCAGGACACGCCGCTGTACATGGCCCAGGCCGTGTTCGAGAAACTCGCCAATGCGCCTTACCGGCGCTGGGTCGAGATCGGCGAAGGCACCCACAGCCTCATCATGGAAAAGAACCGCTGGCAGCTCTTCCGCGAGGTCCAGCTCTTCCTCGACGAATAGGGTCAAGAAGATTCTCACCCCGAAGGACGCGGGGGCGGCAATCCTGTAGAGCAGGCCGCCGAGGCACAACGACACAAGGGAGCGTGCCGTCGTGCTTTCGTGGTTCGCTCTTGCCCTTCAGATGTCCACCGCATCTCCCGCGTCCTCTGCGGTGCCAGGCGCAGCGGGTTGAACGGTGTCGAGAACGGCGACACGATCGAGGCGGACTTCCGCGAGCAGATCGAGGATGCTCCGGGCGACTTCGTCGAGGTCGTCGGCCGGGCCGAGCGCCCAGCGGTACTCTTCGACGAAAGATTCGTCCAGGGGCGAAGTCAGTCGCACGCGCACGGTCGCATCGGAATGGGCCGCCACGCAAACGTCCGGATCGCCGAAGCGGGAACGCGCCCTGCGCAGCGCGTTGCTCACGAAAAGCTGAAAGCCCAGCTCGGCCCGCGCGAAGGACCCGGCGTGCGCCGCGCGTACAAAGCCCATCGGCGGCCGCGGGATCGGCAGCACGGTCGCGGCCCGGGTGGACAACTGTTTGGCCAGCGTGCGGGTGAACGGAATACCCCAGCGGCCGATCGCGCCGGCCGTCTCCAGAAAGGTCGGAGCATCCGCGCGGGTGACTGCCGCGCCCGGCAGGAATCGCAGATCCACCTGATCCTCCCCGGTGTGCAGCACGATGTCCTCCGGCTCCAGCGCGAGCGGCCCCAGCTCGACGGGCTCATCGGATTGTGCGATCCGCAACAGCGCGGTCCACGACACCGCCTCGAGCGAGGCCCGCGAAGTCAGGGCGTTGGAAAAGCCGAAGTTCCTGACCGGGCCGAGCGCTCCGGCCGCCTCGAATACGCGGGTCAGTTCCGCAGCATCGCCAACCGCCGAGGGCACGACGGCGCCGGCCTCACCCCCGGTCACGACCACGATGGGAATCGCGAACAGCCGGATCTGCGCGCCGTCGGCCTGCAGCCGGCGCACGAGGGCCGAGTCCACTGCCTCGAGCAGGGTGCGGCAGATGGCGGCGCAAGGCGCCTCGCGTATCGCCTCCTGCACCAGATCCGCCCGCGCCTCGGCCAACAGGCGGGCCACGGCTTGTTCCAGCGACTTGTCCGGTTCGTCGTGTTGCGATGCAGGAGTCTGTGCCAGGCGTTGTGCGAGCGCCACCAGCGGCGAAGCGCTGGTCGCGCTGTAACGACGTGGATCGGGAAGAATTCTCATGGATCTCGGCGCGCGATTCTAACAGGCGAAACATCGGCGTCTGCCGTGGCGCAGCGCAGGCATTTCTTGAACTCGGTAGCAACAAGCGCTACAAAGGAAGGAGTGATCGCCAGCGGCGCGCGAAGTACCTCGCCGAGCGGCGATCACCACTCGCGAGTAAAACCTTTATGGGGGAGTTCACCAAATGTGGTTGAGCGATAAAGAACGCAAGGAAATAACGACGGCCGACGAACTCGACATCGGGTTCAGCTCGCCGGTTCCGACGCAGGTCGTGTCCAACGGCGAGTACAACCCGCCACCGCAGACCGAAAAACAGCGGCAGGTCGAAGGCCGGATCAAGGAGCTTGCGGACCAGTATGCCCGCAAGCTCAACATGGACCGCCGTCAGTTCCTGAAGACCGCTTCGGGGATGGCGGTGGCCTTCCTGGCGATGAACCAGGTCTTCGGTCCCGTCTGGGACGTGTCCGAAGCGGAAGCCGCCGATCTCGACATGGCCAACGAGCGCGCCAAGGCGCTGAAGGGTCAGTTCATCTTCGACGATCAGACCCACTTCGTGCGCGACGACTTCGACAAGGAAGGCCTGCTGGGGCTGGGCAAGTACGCCGCCGAGCACTGGAACCCGGACATGCTGAAGGACATGCCGCTGGTGTTGCAGCGCTACAAGTTCCAGAACTACCTGAAGGAAGTCTATCTGGACAGCGACACCAAGGTCGCGCTCCTGTCCTCGGCGCCGTTCGACGATCCCGACTGGTGGCTGCTGATGAACGATCAGATCGTGGCGGCCCGTCAGGCCATCAACAAGGTGGCGGGATCGCGCCGCATGTTCGCGCACACGGTGGTCACGCCCGGCCAGGGCAACTGGATGGAGGAGCAGGTCGAGCGCGGCATCGCGGAGTTCAAGCCGGACTCCTGGAAGTGCTACACGATCGGCGATCCGCTGGCGCCTTCGTCCAGAGGCACGGCCTGGCGGCTGGACGACGAGAAGCTGGTCTACCCGTGGTATGAAAAGGCGGTCAAGGCCGGCATCAACACGATCTGCATCCACAAGGGCCTGCTGCCGCGCGACTACGAGCAGTCCTGGCCGGGCGTGTGGAAGCACGCCACGGTGGACGACGTCCTGAAGGCGGCGAAGGACTGGCCGCAGATCAACTTCGTCATCTATCACGGCGCACTGCGCATGTTCCTCGAGGACCCGGCCTATACGCTGGACAACTTCGAGAAAACCGGCCGCATCGACTGGACCACGGACGTCTGCGAACTGGCCTCCAAGCACGGCTTGAAGAACGTCTACGCCGAACTCGGCACGACCTTCGCCACCTGTGCGGTCGCCAGCCCGCGGCTGGCCGGTGCGATGATCGGCCAGTTCGTCAACGAGATGGGCGAGGACCACGTGGTCTGGGGCACCGACTCGGTGTGGTACGGCAGCCCGCAGTGGCAGATCGAAGCCATGCGCCGTCTGGAAATCCCCGAGGACATCATGAAGAAGATGGGCTGGAAGAAGAAGCTCGGCGGCCCGGACAGCAAGGTCAAGCGCATGATCTTCGGCGAGAACTCGGCGCGCATCTACAAGTACAAGATCCAGTCCGAGTACGAGGACCTCACGCACGATCAACTGGCGCTGATGAAGCAGATGTACGAATCCGAGGGCGTGACGCGCAACAACGTCGCCTACGGCTACGTACACAAGCGCAGCGCGTAGCAGCATTCATCGCTGCACCCTCCAGAGGGGAGCCCAACGGCTCCCCTCTTTTTTTGACTGAATCACGCATCGAGGGTCCGCAAAAGCTGTGGAGGAAACGTGCTTCCGGATAGCCCACCACATAGGGACAAAGGACACAAACTACTCAAGGTCGATCGGGAAACTTCGTGTTTCTTTGTGTCTTCGTGTCTTGGTGATGAGTTTTCGGCGGTGAGGGGTATGATGAAGCGCGTATGCTGATCCGCCAGTCGGTGGTGCTGCCTGCGCCGCCAGGCAGGCTCTACGAGATGTATCTCGACTCCCGCGAGCACGCGAAGATCATCGACGCGCACGCGCGCATCGTGCCGAAACCCGGCGGCCGCTTCAGCGCCTGGGGTGGCGAGATCTCCGGCACCATCCTGCAACTCGTGCCCGGGCGGCTGATCGTGCAGTCGTGGCGCGCATCGGACTGGAACAAGGCCGATCCGGACTCGACGCTGATCCTCTCTTTCCATCGCGACAGGAGGGGCGGGCGCATCGAACTCACTCACGTCAACGTGCCGCCGCGACACCTCGCGGGCGTGCGCCGCGGCTGGCGCGCGTTCTACTGGAGGCCGTGTGGCGCGCCCTGCTGCAGCGCTGAGGGCGTCTTGCGCAGGCATCTCGCATTTGCAACTTTCTGAACATCGCACTCCGGTATGGCGAACCAGAGCGCGGGTGTTCTTCTCTACCGCCGGCGAGGCGCCGATGTCGAGGTGCTGCTCGCCCATCCCGGCGGCCCGTTCTGGGCGCGCAAGGACCAAGGCGCGTGGTCGATCCCCAAAGGCGAGTTCGACGACAGTGAGGAACCGCTCGCCGCGGCCAGGCGCGAGTTCCAGGAGGAAACCGGCTTCGCGCTGGACGGCGCCTTCCTCGCGCTGGCTCCACGCCGGCAGAAGAGCGGCAAGATCATCCACGCGTTCGCCCTGGAACGGGATCTCGACCCCAGTGCGGCGCGCAGCAACTTTTTCACGATGGAGTGGCCGCGCGGCTCCGGCCAGACCGTGGAGTTTCCGGAAGTCGACCGCGTCGCGTGGTTCCCGCTGCACGAAGCGCGCAGGCGCATACAGCCGGGGCAGCGTGCGTTTCTCGACGAGCTTTCCGATCGCCTGGGCCTGCGAGGCCGATAGACCACCCTCGATCCCCCCGGCGCCACGGCGGCAGGGTTCTCACACGCGGTTCGTTCTTATAGACTGTCCGGCCGTGACAGGCGGCCGGGCGCATTCCCCGGCGCTGCCAGCCGACCGCGGGCGCGTCGACGGGCTGCGGCTACCGGCTGCAAACTTCCTGCATGGCACGGATATCGACATGTCCTGCGGAGAGGAAACGCGCGCGCTGAAACAGGGGAGCCTCGCCCTCTGAGTCCTTTGCATTCCAGGCTCAAAGCGTTTTCCGTGGCCGCCAGCGCGCTGGCCATTCTCGTCGGCGCGCTCGTGCTGGCGGGCTGGGCATGGGACATCGAGCGCTTGAAGCGCGTTTTCGCCGGTCTGGTCGCCATGAACCCGATGACCGCGGTGTCGTTTCTCCTGGCGGGCGTTTCTCTCTGGCTGCAGAGTGGTGCATCGGTGCCTGCCGCCCGCCGATTCGCGCGATTGTGCGCGTTGCTGATCCTGTGCATCGGCTTGCTGAAACTGGCCGATTACCTGCTCGGGCGGGAATCGGGCATTGACCAGCTTCTGTTCACGCCAAAGCTGCCCGGCGACACGGTTTTGCCGAACCGGATAGCGCCGAACACGGCGTTGGGTTTCGTCTTCCTTGGCCTGGCGCTCTTGCTCCTGGACCTGACCACGCGGCGCGGATGGCGCCCGAGCGAGTTGTTCGCCGTCGCGACCGCACTCGTTGCGTTGCTGGCGCTGACGGGTTATGCCTACAAGGTCCAGTGGCTCTACGGCGTGGGCACGTTCATTCCGATGGCGCTGCACACCGCGGCGGTGTTCCTTCTGCTGTCGCTGGGAGTGCTCTGCGCGCGGCCCGGCAAGGGCTTCATGGCGGTCGTGACCGGCGACAGCGGCGCGGGCCTCATGTGGCGGAGGCTTTTTCCCGGCACGGTACTGGTGTTGATCGCGCTCGGCTGGCTGCGGATCGAAGGCGAACGCCGCGGCCTCTATGGCACGGAGTTGGGGGTGGCGCTACACACCACGGCGACCGTCACGATCCTCGGCGCATTGATCTGGTGGAGCACCCGCTCGCTCGACCGCGCCGAAGCCGCCCGCAGGCGCTCGGAGGCGGAACGGGAGCGGTTCTTCACCCTGTCGCTCGACATGCTCTGCATCGCGGGCTCCGATGGCTACTTCAAGCGCCTCAACCCTGCCTTCAACCAGACGCTGGGCTACACCACGGAGGAATTACTGGCGCGTCCCTTCCTGGAATTCGTACACCCGGACGACCGCGCGGCCACGCTCGCAGAAATGGACAAGCTGAGCCGCGGCCAGCCGACGCTTCAATTCGAGAATCGTTACCAGTGCAAGGACGGCTCATGGAAATGGCTTTCGTGGAGAACCCAGCCCTTCCCCAGCGAAGGGCTGCTCTACGCAACCGCGCGCGACATCACGGAGCTCAAGCGCGCGGAAGCGGAGCTTCTGGCGGCGAACCGCTTCCTCGACTCCGTGATCGAGAACATTCCCGACATGATCTTCGTCAAGGAGGCCGGCGACTTGCGTTTCGTCCGCGTCAATCGTGCGGGAGAGGAGCTTCTGGGCTACTCGCGCTCGGAGCTGCTGGGCAGGAACGACTACGACTTCTTTCCCAAGGAGCAAGCCGACGGCTTCACGGCCAGAGACCGCGAAGTGCTGCAAGACAGAGTCGTGAAAGACATTCCGGAAGAACCGATCCGCACGCGCCACAAGGGCGAGCGTATTCTCCACACCAAGAAGATTCCCATTGCCGACGAGCACGACCGGCCTCGCTACCTGCTGGGCATTTCGGAAGACGTGACCGAGAGAAAGGAGAAGGAACGCGAGATCTTCAGGCTCAATGAAGAACTGGCCGAGCGTGCCAAGCAGCTCGAAGCCGCTACCAGGGAACTGGAATCGTTCTCCTATTCGGTGTCGCACGACCTGCGCGCGCCGCTGCGGCATATCGACGGCTATATCGAGATGCTGACCGAGGAGGCGGGCGACGCCTTGTCGGTCGAGGCCCGACGGCACCTGCAAGTGATCACCGACGCCAGCCGGCGCATGGGCCAGCTCATCGACGATCTGCTGGAATTCTCCCGCATGGGGCGCGCCGAGTTGCACGAGGAACGCGTCGATCTCGACGCCCTGGTCCGGGAGGCGATGCGCGGCCTGGAGATGGCCACCCGCGGACGCGCCATTTCCTGGAACGTGTCGCCCCTGCCGGTGGTTACCGGCGATCCGTCGATGCTCGGTCAGGTCCTCGCCAACCTGCTGAGCAACGCAGTCAAGTACACCCGCGGTCGGAGTCCGGCGCAGATAGAGATCGGGCGGGCGGGCGAAGAGAACGGACGCCTCGTCTTCTACGTGCGCGACAACGGGGCCGGCTTCGACATGAAGTATGCGGACAAGCTCTTCGGCGTCTTCCAGCGCCTACACCGCCAGGACGAGTTCGAAGGCACCGGCATCGGGCTCGCCAACGTCCGGCGCATCATCGCGCGGCACGGCGGCCGCGTCTGGGCCGAGGCCGCGCCGGACAAGGGGGCGACGTTCTTTTTCACCTTGAAGCCGGCGCCCTGAGCCGCGCGCCGCGTCCGTTTGGAGAAGCGACAATGAACTGGCTGCCTCGCATACTGCTGGTCGAAGACAGCGCGCAGGACGCAGAGATGACGCTCAGGGCGTTCGAAGCCTGCCACCTCGCGAATGAAGTGCTTCACTTGCATGACGGCGCGGAGGCGCTGGACTTCCTGCACCGGCGCGGGAAATTCGCGGGCCGGACCAATGGCCAGCCGGCGCTCGTGCTGCTGGACCTGAAGATGCCGAAGATGGACGGCCTGGAGGTGCTGCGGCAGATGCGGGAGGATGCGGACCTCAGACTCATCCCGGTCGTCATCATGACCTCGTCGCGCGCCGAGCGCGATCTGCTCGACAGCTACCGCCTTGGCGTCAACGCCTACGTGGTCAAGCCGGTGAAGTTCTCGGATTTCATCGGTGCGGTGCGGCAGGTGGGCGCGTTCTGGGCGGTCCTGAACGAGCCGCCGCCGGGAAGCGTGCCCAGGCGCGCCCCGCCAGAGACACGGTAGAACACTCACCATTCATGACTCGCAGGGCAAGATGAGCCGACCGGTCCGCGTGCTGCATCTGGAGGACGACCCGCGCGACGCGGAATTGATCCATCGGAGGCTCAAGGCTTCCGGCCCGCAGTGCGAGATCGTACGGGTCGCCGACAGAAAGGGTTTCGAGACCGCGCTGGACCGGCAAACCTTCGACCTCGTGCTGTGTGACTACAACCTGCCCGACTACGACGGCCCAACGGCGCTGCGCCATGCACGGGCGCATCGACCGGAACTGCCGATCATCGTCATCTCCGGCACGGTCGGCGAAGACGAAGCCGTCGAGTGCCTCAAGGCCGGCGCCACCGATTACGTGCTCAAGCAGCGGCCGCAGCGGCTCGGCGCCGCCGTGTCCAGGGCGCTCAAGGAGGCCGAGCAGCGCAGACAACTTCGCCAGGCCGAGGAAGCCCTGCGCGACAGCGAGGAGCGGTTCCGGTCGGCCATGCATTTTTCGGCCATCGGAATGGCTCTGGTCGCGCCGGACGGACGCTGGCTGGAGGTCAATCGGGCGCTGTGCCGGATCACGGGATATTCAGCGGAAGAATTGCGGGCGACGAATTTCCAGTCGATCACCCATCCGGACGATCTGGCGACCGATCTCGAACAAGTGCGCCGGATGCTGGCCCGCGAAATCGACAGCTATCAGCTCGAAAAGCGCTACATCCGCAAGGACGGTGGCATCGTGTGGATATCGCTCGGCGTTTCCCTGCTCTGGACCCCGGATGGACAGCCGCGGCACTTCATCTCCCAGATACAGGACATCACGCAACGCAAGGAACAGGAACAAAAGATCGCCCGACTGAGCCGGATCCACGCCGTGCTGAGCGGCATCAACTCGGCGATCGTGCGCATCCGCGAGCGTCAGGAGCTTTTCGCCGAGGCCTGCCGCATCGTGGTCGAGCACGGCGGCTTCAGCATCGGCTGGATCGCCAGGCTGGATGAGCCGACCGGAAGACTGGTGCCCGTCGCGCAGGCGGGGCTGCCGCTGGACCTGGGAGGTGGCAGCCAGTCCCTGGAGCCACGGGCTGGATTCGCGCCGGCCGGCGTCGCCGAGATCGCCCTGCGCGAGGGCCGTCCCGCTATCGACAACGACCTCGGGGCCGGGCGGCGATCGGCGGACGCAGCGCAGTACCCGGACACCCTGAGCATCCGGCGCGCGGCCATCGAGCTGGGCGCCCGGTCGGTCATCGTGCTGCCGCTCTTCGTGGAGGAACGGACCTTCGGAGTCCTGACTCTGTACGCGCCGGAGCGCAATTTCTTCGACGAGGAAGAGGTCAAGCTCCTCACGGAACTCGCGGGCGACATTTCCTTCGCGCTCGCCTTCCTCGCCAAGGAGGAGAAGGTCAACTATCTCGCGTACTACGACGCACTTACCGGCCTGGCCAACAGCACCCTGTTGCTCGACCGCCTGGGGCAAGCCCTTCGTGCCGCGCGGCGCGAGCGGCGCATGGCAGCACTCGTTTTCGCCGATCTGGAGCGCTTTCACGTCGTCAACGACACACTGGGCAGGTCCACCGGCGATGCGTGTCTGAAGGAAGTCGCATCCCGCCTTCGGCGGCAGGCGCGCGCCGAGGACATCGTCGCGCGCATCGGCGCAGACTGCTTCGCGGTCGCCCTGATCGATGTGTCCGATGCGGACGAGGCGGCGCATTTGCTGCACGATCGCGTGTCGGCTTTCGCCAGGCAGCCGATCGTGCTTTCCGGCCAGGAGCTTCGCCTTTCGGCACGCTTCGGCGTCGCGATGTACCCGTCCGACGGGCAGTCTCCCGAGACGCTGTACGCCAATGCCGAAGCGGCACTGAAGCGAGCCAAGTCCACAGGCGAGCCTTTCCTGTTCTATACGCCGGAGATGAACGCGCGTATCGCGGAATCGCTGGTTCTCGAGAACAAGCTCCGGGCAGCGCTGGAGAAAGATCAGTTCGTGCTGCACTACCAGCCCAAGGTCACCGTCCGCGACCGCAGGATCACCGGATTCGAGGCGCTGATCCGCTGGAACGATCCGGAACTCGGCCTGGTTTCGCCCGCGAAGTTCATCCCCCTTCTGGAAACCACCGGCCTGATCCGGGAGGTCGGGCGATGGGCGCTTTCCCGGGTCGCGCGCGATTGCCGCCTGTGGGCGGAGAACGGAGTCGCGCCGCCGCGCGTGGCTGTCAACGTCTCCGCGATAGAGCTGCGGCAGAAGGATTTTCTGGACACGATGATCGAGGCAGCGCAGATGATCCGGGACACGAACGGTCTGCTCGACCTGGAGATCACCGAGAGCGTCATCATGGAGAACCTGGACGCCGTTACAGGCAAGCTGCAGACGTTGCGCGGTCTGGACATGCAGATCGCCGTGGACGACTTCGGCACGGGCTACTCTTCCTTGGCGTATATCGCGCGGCTGCCGATCCATGCACTCAAGATCGACCGCAGCTTCACTGCGGGCATGACGGACAGCGCCGACAGCCTGGCGATCGTCACTTCGGTGATCTCGCTCGCCCATTCCCTCCGGCTGCAAGTGATCGCCGAGGGCGTGGAAACGCCGCAGCAGGCCGCGATGCTCGAGGAGCTGGGCTGCGACCAGATGCAGGGTTACTTCTTCAGCCGCCCGCTGCCGCCGGACGCGGTGGGGCGCCTTCTCGCCGCGCAACCCCCGGAGCAGCGCGAAGCGCGCCGTCGCGAAGCCTCCACCGCGAGGCGAATACGCCCCGCCCGGCGCGGCAAGGCGCACCGGAGGTAGGCGCACGCCAGTCGCCCCTCGGCACCTTCCGCGCGATAATGGCGCCGGGGCGCAGCTCGGGGCAAAGGCGCATGGCCAGTCGAACGAGTGAACGATCTGCCGCGGCCCGGCCGGCCAAGGCGGTGCGCGACCTCGAGGCGCGGCTCGAGCTGGCGATCCGGGCCTCGAACATCGGATTCTGGGACTGGGACGTCGCCCGCGGATCGGTCTACTTTTCTCCCGAGTGGAAAAGGCAGCTCGGCTATGCGGACGAAGAGCTGCCCAACCGCTTCGAGGAGTGGGAAACCCGACTTCATCCCGACGACCGGGAGCGCACGCTCGACCGGATACGCGCGTATCTCGCCAATCCCTGGCCGGACTACCAGGTCGAATTCCGCCTGCGCCACAAGGACGGGTCCTACCGGTGGATCCATACGCGCGCGGAGCTGATGCGCGACAGTGCCGGGCTTCCGCGGCGCCTGCTCGGGTGCCACGTGGACGTCACCGACCGCAAGCACGCCGAAGCCGCGCTGCGCGAGAGCGAAGAGAAACTGCGGCTGTTCATCGAGCATGCGCCATCGGCCATCGCCATGTTCGACCGCGACATGCGTTACCTGGCCTACAGCCGTCGCTGGCTTGTCGATTACGGGCTGGAGGGGCAGCAACTCGCCGGCCGCAGCCACTACGCGGTCTTCCCCGAACTGCCTGAGCGGTGGAAAGCGGTTCACCGGCGCTGCCTGGAGGGCGCGACCGAGAAATGCGAACAGGATCCGTTCCCGCGCGGCGACGGCACCGTGGACTGGATCCGCTGGGAGGTGCACCCTTGGCGAACAGACGACGGCATCGTGGGTGGCCTTGTCATCTTTTCCGAGGTGATCACCGACCGCAAGCGGGCCGAGGAAGCGTTGCGCGAGCACACCGAAAGGCTGAAAGGACTGTCTCAGCGGCTGATGGAAGCCGAAGAAGCGGAACGCCGTGCCATCAATCGCGAACTGCACGACCGCATCGGCCAGAACCTGTCCGCGCTCAATCTCAATCTCAACGTCCTGCGCGCCGGCCTTTCCGGAGCATCGCTGGAGGCGGTGAAGTCGCGACTCGACGAGATCCAGAAACTCATCGAGGAAACGACGGTTCAGGTGCGCAACGTCATGGCCGAGCTGCATCCGCCGGCCCTGGACGACTACGGTCTCATTGCCGCGCTTCGGACCTTCGCGGAGTCTCGCGGCCCCCACGGCCCGCTCTCGATCGAGGTCAGGGGCGAGGAGCCGGCACCGCGGCTGCAAAGACCGGTGGAACTCGCCCTGTTCCGGATCGCCCAGGAAGCGCTGACCAACGCGCTCAAGCACGCCAATGCGCGTCGCGTGGAGGTTGCGGTCGCGGCCGCAGGCGCCCGGATCGCGCTTGCCATCCTCGACGACGGAGTCGGCGTCGATCGGTCGGACGCCGGCTCCGCAGCCCGCGGTTGGGGACTGACCATCATGCGCGAACGCGCGGAAGCGATCGGCGCGCGGCTGCGCATCGAAGCGCGACCCGGCGGCGGGACCCGGGTACTCGTCGAACTGGAGCGGAAGGCCGAATGACGATCCGCGTGCTGATCGCGGACGACCACGCCATGATGCGCGACGGGTTGAAGGCGCTGCTGTCCGCGGACCCGGAGTTCGAAGTGATCGGGGAAGTGGGCAACGGTCGCGACACCGTGCGCCGCGCCGAGGAACTCGGGCCCGATGCGGTTATTCTGGACATCTCCATGCCGGACCTGAACGGCATCGAAGCCGCTCGACTGCTGCGCGAGCGGTGTCCCGGCGTGCGTATCGTCATGTTGTCGATGCACTCCAGCTCCGAGCACGTGTTCCGTGCGTTCGAAGCGGGGGCCTCCGCCTATCTTCTGAAGGACTCGGCCGGCGCGGAGATGAAGGCGGCGCTGCGCGCCGCATGCGCGGGCAGGCGTTATCTTTCCCGCGCCATCGCCGACCTGGATCCCTCGAAACGGGCGCTTCCCGCGCGGGCGAGCCCCCTCGAGCGCCTGAGCGCACGCGAACGGCAGGTTCTCCAACTCGTGGTGGAAGGCCATTCGAGCGCCGAGATCGCCCGGCTCGTCCACCTGTCGCCGAAGAGCGTGGAGACCTATCGCGCCCGCCTGATGCGGAAGCTCGGCGTGAAAGACGTGCCCGCGCTGGTGAAGTTCGCGATCGAGCACGGACTGACTACCTCCGGCTAGGTCTTCAGCGCGCCTGGTGCAACGCCATTGCTTGATCCAGGTCAAGCAGGCCGGCGTTGGTTGGGCGCATCGTGTCAGTTGTAGGGTTCTCCCGACAGACCGGATTCGTGCCGCTCTGTATCGTGCCGGCCGTGGCAAAGCGGGTGCCACGCGCTCCCGGAAAGGGTCTGTTGTGAAAATACTGATTGTCGAAGACCAGGACACGATGCGCCGCGCACTGCGTGGCTTCCTGGAACTTTCTCTGCCGGCGGCTACTGTCCTCGAGGCGGCGGACGCCGCCAGCGCATTCGAACTGTGCCTGGCCCATCGGCCTGCGCTGGTGCTGATGGATGTCTCGCTTCCAGATGGTAACGGCATCGAACTCACCGGCCGGATCAAGTCGGTGTTGCCGGACATCGCCGTGATCGTGGTCACACAGCACGCCGGACCCGCCTACCTGGAGCGGGCGCGCGCGGCGGGCGCAGGCGCGCTGGTCGGCAAGCACGCGCTGCACCGCGATCTGCTGCCGGCCATTCGAAGTACCGTCGCGCAGGCCGAGGGACCGAAGCCCGAGCAGGATCGAGCGCCGCTTGCGGCCGAAAGTACCGGCGCCGACCGCGCCGCGGTCGCTCGGGAAGCGGCCGCACGCGCGGGAATCGAGGCGGCGCTGCGCACGAGCGAGCGCAGGCTGCGCGCCATCGTCGAGACAGAGCCGGAATGCGTCAAGGTCGTCTCGCGCGACGGCGAGCTGCTGGAGATGAACCCGGCTGGCCTGGCCATGCTGGAAGCCGCCTCGCTCGAGGAAGCGCGCCGGCGGCCGCTGCTCACATACCTTGCCCCGGAGCACCGCGCCGCCTTCCGGGCACTGCATGAGCACGTGATGCGCGGTGAACGAGGGTCGCTGCGCTTCGAGGTGGTCGGTCTCAAGGGGACCCGCCGCTGGCTGGAGACGCATGCCGCGCCGCTGCGAGACGACGCCGGCAATGTGTATGCGCTGCTCGGCGTCACCCGCGACATCAGCGTTCAGGTATGGTCGGAGCGCTGGTCCGCGGCCGAGCATGCGATACTGGAGCGCATCGCCAAAGGCGAGGCGGCCAGCGAAGTGCTGGATGCACTGTGCCGGGCCATCGAAGAGCGGATTCCGGGCGCACGCTGCTCGATCCTGGAGGTCGACGAGCAGGGTCTGCACCTGCGCCATCTTTCTGCACCCAGTCTGCCGCGACGCTACGTCGAGGCGATCGACGGCGCGGCGATCGGCGAGGCGGCCGGTTCGTGCGGCACCGCCGCCCATCGCCGCGAGCCGGTCACCGTCTCGGACATCCGGACCGATCCCCTGTGGCGAGAATATCGGGACGTGGCGCTGCGCCACGGACTGCGCGCCTGCTGGTCCACGCCGATCTTGTGCGAAAGGCAGGAGGTGCTCGGCACCTTCGCGATCTACCCGGCGGAGGCGCGCGAACCCACCGAGGCAGAACGGCGCCTCACAGAACGCGCAGCATACCTGGCCAGCATCGTGATGATGCGTGCGCGTTCGGAGCGCGCACTGCGCGAAAGCGAGCTGCGCTTTCGCCAGCTCACCGAGAACATCCGCGAGGTGTTCTGGCTCACCGACCCGGCCAAGGAGCGGATGCTCTACATCAGCCCCGGCTACGAGCAGGTCTGGGGGCGCTCCTGCGAGAGCCTTTATCGCTCGCCGCGCGACTGGGTCGAGGCCATCCACCCCGAGGACCGCGCGCGCGTGCTCGAAGCGGCGCAGACCCGACAGGCACGCGGGCAATACGACGAGGAGTATCGCATCGTGCGCCCGGACGGGTCGGTGCGCTGGATACGCGACCGCGCCTTCCCCGTCGCGGGCGACAGCGGGGAGGTCTCACGCATCGCCGGCGTGGCGGAGGACATCACCGAGCGAAAGCGTGCCGAGGAAAGCCTGCGCCGCAACCAGGAGCGCCTCGGCACATTGATCAGTTCTGTGGACGGCATCGTGTGGGAGGCCGATGCGCAGACGCTGCGCTTCACCTTCGTCAGCCCGCGTGCCGAGCGCCTGCTGGGCTATCCGCTGTCGCGCTGGACGGAGGAGTCGAACTTCTGGCGGGATCACATCCATCCCGACGACCGCGACCAGGCCGTGGGTTATTGCCTGCAGTGCACGAGGCAGTCGCGCGATCACGAGTTCGAGTACCGCATGCTGGCTGCCGACGGGCGCGCCGTATGGCTGCGCGACATCGTGACCGTGGTGTCGGAAGGCGGCCGGCCGACCAAGCTGCGCGGGGTCATGGTCGACATCACCGAACGCAAGCAGGCCGAGCAGCGCTTGCGCGAAAGCGAGGCGCGTTTCCGGCGCATCGCAGAGCAATCGCCGGACGCGATCCTGATGCATCAGGCAGGCCGCATCGTGTTCGTCAACGAAGCGATGGTGCGCCTGATGCGCGCCGGGGCTCCCGAGCGACTGATCGGCAAGCCGGCCACCTCGGTGCTGCATCCGGAATACACGGCCATCGCTGAAGCGCGCATCCGCCGCCTGTACGCCGGAGACGCGCTGCCCCCGAGCGAGCAGCGATACGTGCGGCTCGACGGCACGACCGTCGACGTCGAGGTGGCCGCAGCGCCATTCGATCTGGATGGCAAGCCGGCGGCGCTGGTGACCGTGCGGGATATCACGACGCGCAGGGAGCAGGAGAAGCGCATTGCGCGATTGACCCGGATCTACGAGGTGTTGAGCGCGATCAACTCGGCCATCGTCCGGGTGCGTGAGCGCGAGGCGCTGCTGGAGGAGGCCTGCCGCATCGCCACGGCACACGGTGGCTTCACCGCCGCATGGATCGGTTCCTTCAACCACGCGACCGGCAACCTGATCGCCGTCGCGCACAGCGGGCTGCCGGCGGAAGTCGTGCCCAACGCGGACGAAAGCCCGCTGGAGCTGATACCGCAGGGCCCGGCGCAAGCCGCCCTGCGGACGGGAACTCCGGCGGTGAGCAACGACATCGCGAGCGAGCCGGAGTTCGTCGAAAGCGCGGTCGGCCCCGATACCTGGAACATCAGGCGCGCAGCCATCGCCAGAGGCGCGCAGTCGGTCATCGTCCTGCCGCTCTTTGTCGAGGAGCGGACCTTCGGAGTCCTGACCCTGTATGCGTCCGAGCGCGAGTTCTTCGACGAGGAGGAGTTGAGACTGTTGACGCAACTGGCCAGCGACGTGTCCTTCGCCCTCACCTTCCAGGCCAAGGAAGCGAGGGTCAACTATCTGGCGTATCACGACGTGTTGACCGGACTGCCCAATCGCACGCTGCTCCAGGACCGCCTCGCCCAGCACCTGCACGCCGCGCAACGCGACGGCACGATGACCGCGCTCATTCTGATGGATCTCGAGCGCTTCCGCCTCCTCAACGAGACTTTCGGCCGTCAATTCGCGGACGAAGTGCTGAAGGAAGTCGCGCGGCGGCTGCATGCAGCGGCGCGCGCGGAGGACTCCCTCGCGCGGGTCGGCGGCGACCGCTTTGCGCTCACGCTGAGCCGCATCGCGGATTCGGCGGAAGTCGCGCACTTCCTTCGCAACCGACTGATGCCGGTCCTGCGCGATCCGGTCGGTCCTCCGGGCCAGGCACTGCGCGTGGCGGCACGGTTCGCGGTGGCCGTCTTTCCGCCGGATGGCGGTACGCCGGACGTGCTGTATTCGAACGCGGAGGCGGCCCTCAAGAAAGCCAAGGAAAGTGGAGAGCGTTTTCTGTTCTACGCTCCGGAGATGAACGCGAAGGTGCGCAAGGCGTTCGAACTGGAGAACCGGCTGCGCGAGGCGCTCGACGAGGAACGCTTTGTCCTGCACTACCAGCCGAAGATCGCCACCGGCGACCGCAGGATCACCGGATTCGAGGCGCTGATCCGCTGGAACGACCCGGAACTCGGGCTGGTCCCGCCCGGCGAATTCGTGCCGCTCATGGAGGAAACCGGGCTCATCCTCGAAGCCGGCCGCTGGGCGCTGTCGCAGGTGGCGCGCGATTGCCGGACATGGGGGGAACAAGGCGTCCGGCCGCCCCGTATCGCCGTGAACGTTTCCGCGCTGGAACTCCGGCAGAAGGATTTTCTCGCCGTCGTCACCGAGTCGGCGCGAGAGATCCGAGCGGCGGGCGGCGCGCTCGACCTCGAGATCACGGAAAGCGTGCTGATGGAGAACGTCGGTGGTACCGCCGGCATGCTGCTTGCGCTGCGCGAGCAGGGCGTGACAATCGCCGTGGACGACTTCGGCACGGGCTACTGCTCGCTCGCCTACATCGCGCGGTTGCCCATCGACGCTCTGAAGATCGACCGCAGCTTCGTCGACGGCATGACCAGTGACGCGGACAGCCTGGCGATCGTCACCTCGGTGATCTCGCTCGCCCATTCCCTCCGGCTGCAGGTGATCGCCGAGGGCGTGGAAACGCCGCAGCAGGCCGCGATGCTCGAGGAGCTGGGCTGCGACCAGATGCAGGGTTACTTGTTCAGCCGCCCGCTCTCCGCGGAGCAAGTCGGTGCATGGCTCGGGCAATTGCCGCCCGGGCACGAAGCCGCGACGCGCAGGCAAAAGTAGAATGGAACGCGCTCCGGGAGCGTGACCGCAGGTACAGCCGACGTACATGGCAGGCCGAAACATCATGAAGCATCGCAAGACCCGATCCTCGAAGTCGAGCCGGTCCGGACCGCCCGGCAAGCGCACGAGCCGCCGCGCGCCCGCGGCGCGGGCGAAGCAAGGTCGGTCGAGCACCCAGCCGCCCGACGGGACACCAGGTCTGCGCGCCCTGCTCGACCTTTCTGCGCACTGGTACTGGGAACAGGACGAACATCTGCGCTTCACCTACATGTCCCCCGGCGTCGAAAGACGGCTGGGACTGCCGGCGGAGGCGTTTCTCGGCAAGACGCGCGACGCCATGGCGATGTTCGAGTCGGAGTCGGCCAAACGCCGGCATCTGGCGGCGCTGGAAGCCCGCCAACCGTTCGAAGACGTGCTGGTCTGTCAGCGTCGCACGGATGGCAAACTGGTCTATGCACGCATCAGCGGCCAGCCGGTATTCGACGAGAAGGGACGCTTCAAGGGCTATCGCGGCGTGGGGCGCGACGTCACCGCGCAGGTGGAGGCGGAACGGGCGCTGCGCGAAAGCGAAGCCCGGTTCCGGGACCTCACGGAACTGTCCTCGGACTGGTACTGGGAGCAGGACGAGAATCTGCGGTTCACGAAAATGTCCGGCGGGGTGCTGAACAAGCTCGGATGGGATCCGCAATCCTTCATCGGCAAGTCGCGCTGGGATTTCCCGATCCTCGTGGACGAAGCGGCGCTGGCCGAGCACAAGGCGCTGCTCGGCGCGCACAAGCCCTTTCACGACTTCGTCTACGGCAGGCGCAACCCGGACGGCACCGTGGCATACGTCAGCGCGAGCGGAGTGCCGCTGTTCGACGAAGCGGGCAACTTTCGCGGCTACCGCGGGGTCGGGCGAGACATCACCGCGCAGAAGCTCGCCGAGGAAGCGCTCGAGGTCGAATCGCGCCGGCTGCGCCGGATGGTCGAGCGGTTGCCGGCGGGCGCTGTATGCGTGGAGGGCGATTCGCTCTACATCAACCCGCGTGTCGAGCAGATGACGGGCTACACGCACACGGAGCTGCCCACGCTGCAAGCGTGGTTTCGCGCGCTCTACCCCGCGACGTCGGACGAGGTGTGGCAGCTCTACCAGGCTGACAGGGCCGCCGGATTTCCCGTACCCAGAGTGGTGCCGGCGACTCGCAAGGACGGGACGCGCCGCCTGCTGGAGTTCGCCGCCTACGGAGACGAATCCTCCGAGGTATGGTTGATACAGGATGTCACGGACCGTGTCGAGGCGGAAGCACGCGTGCGACACGCCCGCGAACAGCTTCACCTTGCACTTTCCGGCTCGCGGCTCGCATTGTTCGAGTGGAACCTGGCTTCCGGCGAAGTCTATCTGAGCGAGCGCTGGGCCGAGATGCTGGGAGAGCCGCCAAGGCCCACGCGCACGACGGTGGACGCGTTGAGGCAGCTCGTCCATCCCGAGGATCTGCCGGGCGTAGAGCGCGCAGTCGAAGAGATCGTTCGTTGCTCGACGGAGTTTTACGACACGGAGCATCGAGTCAGAACACCGGCTGGCGGCTGGATCTGGATCCGCAGCCGCGGTCAGGTGGTCGAGCGCGATGCGAACGCGAGAGCCTTGCGCATCGCCGGCACCAATGCCGACATCACCCAGCGCAAGCAGGCCGAGGAGTCGCTGCGCGAGGCGCACGAAAACCTCAAGCGCAGCGTCGCCGCCCTGCAGCGCCGGAACCGGGAGATCGCCACGCTCTCCGAGCTGAGCAATGCCCTGCTCTCCTGTCTCGCGGTCGAAGAAGCCTGCCACGTCGTCCCGAAGTACGGCGAGATGCTGTTTCCCGGAGAGCGCGGCGCGTTGTTCCTCATGCGAAACTCGCGCGACCGGCTGAATCCATGTGCCACCTGGGGCGCGCCCCCGATTCACGACGGTCGCGCTCTCGAGCCGGAGCAGTGCTGGGCGCTGCGGCGAGGGCGTGTCCACCTCATGCAGGATCCCTCCCGCGATGCGGTGTGCGATCACGCGCAGGACGTGGCACGCGAGGGCAGCCCTTGCCTGTGCCTGCCCCTGATCGTGCAGAGCGAACTGATCGGCCTGTTGTGGATCGCATTTCGTCCGGGAACGCGACTGTCCGACGAGCGCGGCACCGGGGACTACGGCACGCACCAACTCGCCGTGTCGCTCTCCGAGCAGATGGCGCTCGCGCTGTCCAACATCAGGCTGCGCGAGAACCTGCGCCAGCAGACGATCCGCGACCCGCTCACGGGCCTCTACAACCGGCGCTTCCTGGAGGAAGCCCTGGAGCGCGAGATCGCGCGCTGCAGGCGCAGCGCAACCGGGTTTGCGCTGTTGATGATCGACGTCGATCACTTCAAGCGCTTCAACGACACCTATGGCCACGAGGCCGGCGACAGCGTGCTGCGCGCGGTGGGCACCTGCCTGCGGGCCAGCACGCGGGAAAGCGACATCGTGTGCCGGTTCGGAGGCGAGGAGTTCATGATCGTGCTGCCCGATACCGCACTGGACGGCGCGACAACACACGCGCGGCGCATCCTCGACTGCGTGCGCAACCTGCAGCTTCTCCACGCCGGCCGCGCCCTGCCACCGATCACGGTGTCAGCGGGAGTGGCCATGTATCCCCAAAACGGGGACAGCCTGCAGTCGATGGTCCGGTCGGTCGATCAGGCGCTCTACGCGGCCAAAGGGGCCGGGCGCGATCGGTTCGTGGTCGCCCAATAAGCTGCGGGGCCGGCGTTCTCATGCGCCGGCGCCCCTCTTCCGGCCAGGGGCGGGCTTTCCGATCCACCGAGCCGTTCGTGCTGCCGGTAGCCCGGTTCCGGCAGGAGGCACGCCGGATCCGCGGGGCTCGGCACAGTTCACGAAGGGGGGCTGTGCCACCGCGGCCGCAACGAGCGAGTCGCGCGCTCGATCGCCGGCGCGGCGATCCGACCCGCCGCTTTTCTTCGCGGGCGCCCGGCGTATACTTTGCGCGACCCAACGCTGCTTTGCAGTCCACGCCCATGGCCGTCCCGCAAATCGTCTACAAACCTGCGTCGCTGGCTGACGCCCTGGCCATCGCGGAGCTGTCCCGCGATCTGATCGAGACCGGCCTGGGCTGGTCCTGGACTCCGGTTCGGGTGGCGAACGAGATCCGCGATCGCGACACGATCGTTCTGACCAGCCGCCACCGTTCGAGCATCATCGGTTTCGCCATCATGAACTTCGGCGACGAGCTGGGGCACCTGTCTCTGCTCGCGGTGCGGCGCGACTGGCAGCGGCGCGGCGTGGGCCGTGCGATGTTCCAGTGGCTCAAGTCCTCGGCGCTCACGGCCGGAATCGCCGCCATCGGACTGGAGCTGCGCGCGGCCAATCACCAGGCCCGACAGTTCTACCGCGCGCTCGGCTTCGAGGAGGCCGGTTACGCGCCCGGCTACTACCGCGGCCGGGAGACCGCGCTGCGCATGCGGCTCAATCTGCGGCCCGCCGCCCTCGGCTTCCGCACCTGACAGACAATTTCGGTCAAAGAGAGCACGCAGAAAAATCGAGACCCACCACCCGGACACCGAGCACCAGGAATTCGTTCAGGAGAGCCTTGCAGTTCCTGGTGTCTTTGCATTTTGGTGGTGAGCGTCATTCCCGGTTTTCTGCGGCCTCGTCGGCCAGACAACTTGTCCCGTGAGCGCTGAGAAGAAGGAAACGGCAGGGGTCATCGCGCCGCCGCCGCTCGTCTACGCCGCCGGCCTGGTGCCGGGCTGGCTGCTCGAGCGGCGCTGGCCTTCGCCCTACGGCCTCATCGAGCCGCTGGCGCAGTGGATCGGCTGGTCTCTGATCGCCGTCGGGGTGGTGGTGTTGGTCTGGGCGCTGATCGCCCTGCGCCGCGTGCGCACCTCGGTCAATCCCTACACGCCGAGCACGGCGATCGCCACGACCGGGCCCTATCGCTGGTCGCGCAATCCCATCTACGTCGCCGACCTCGTCATCTACCTGGGCGTGTGTGCGCTGCTCAATTCGCTCTGGCCGCTGCTGTTCCTGCCGGCGGTGATCTGGATCGTGAACAAGGGCGTGATCGAACGCGAAGAGCGGTATCTGGAGAACCGGTTCGGGAATCTCTACACCGTGTACAAGTCCCGCGTCCGCCGCTGGCTCTAAGAGTGTATTTTTCACCACCAAGCCACTAAAGACACCGAGTAGATCTTTTCTGGGTTCTGTTTCTGCATTCATTTCTTGGTGCCTCGGTGTCTCGGCGGTCATTCAATCACGGCATGGATGCGGCAACGCTGAGGCAAGAGCTGCTGGCGCGGTTCCCGGTGTTCGGCTCGGTCTCGCGCGAGGCGCTGGAACGCGTGCTCGCTTCCGGACGGACGCGAACGCTCAGGGCCGGCAGCCTGTTGTTCGACACGGGCAAGCCCTGCACCGGATTTCCGCTGCTGCTCTCGGGTACGGTGCGGGTGGCGAAGGCGGCGCCCAACGGCCGGGAGGTGCGGCTGTATCGCGTCCAGCCCGGAGAGGCCTGCATCATGAGCACCGGCTGCCTGCTCGGCGAGGTGGACTACAGCGCCACCGGAATCGCCGAGAGCGACGTGGTGGTCTTTGTCCTTCCGCCGGCACTGTTCACCGAGTTGATGGCACGCGAGGAAGCGTTCCGCAAGTGGGTGTTCGGCCTGTTCAGCGAACGGCTGTCGGGCATGATGGAGCTGGTGGAGGCCGTCACGTTTCAGCATCTGGACCGGCGGCTGGCGGCCTTCCTCGCCAGGCGCGGGCCGCTGGTCGTGGCTTCGCAGCAGCAGCTCGCGGACGAGTTGGGCACGGTGCGCGAGATCGTCGGGCGGCTGCTGCGCAGTTTCGAAGACCGCGGCCTGGTGGAACTGGGGCGCGGACAAGTGCGCGTGGTGGACGCCGCGGGCCTTGCCGCCATCGCGGGTGAGCCGCGCTGAGCGTGCCCGTGCCCGACGCGGCGTTCCCGGTCGCCCCTTCCCGTCACCGGCTGCAGCGCTGGCTGCCGATCTGCGGCTGGCTGCGCCGCTACACGCGCGAAGACTTCCAGGGCGACCTGCTGGCCGGCTTCGTCACCGCCATCCTGCTTGTGCCGCAGGGCATGGCCTTCGCGCTGCTGGCCGGACTGCCCGCGCAGATCGGGTTGTACGTGAGCATCCTGCCGCCGATTGCCTACGCGCTGTTGGGCACCAGCCGGGCACTGGCGGTCGGGCCCGTGTCGGTCGCTTCGATCATGGTGGCGCAGGCGCTGCGCGATCTTCCCGCCGGGACCGATCCGGTGAACGCCGCGATCGTCCTGGCATTGCTGTCCGGCGCGATGCTCCTGGCGATGGGGCTGGCCCGCTTCGGCGTGATCGCGAGCTTCCTCAGCCATCCGGTGCTCTCGGGATTCACCACCGCGGCCGCACTGCTCATCATCGCGAACCAGCTGCCCAGCCTTGCGGGGCTTCGCCTCCCTCAACACGCGTCCTGGCAGGCGTTGCCCGCCCGGTTGTCGGAAGCGCTGGCCAGCGTTCACGGTGCCACGGCGACGGTCGGGCTGGGCGCGATCGCGCTGCTGCTCCTCGCCGGCACGCCGCTGATCGCGTTGCTCACCCGTGCCGGCATGCCGCAACGGCGTGCGCTGATCGTGTCGCGTGCGGCACCTCTGGCGGCGGTCGTGGCCGGCACCGTTGCGGTCGGGGCCTGGGACGCGGCCAGGGGATCGGTGGCCATCGTCGGGACAATTCCCGAAGGGCTGCCGGACCTGCGGCTCGCGCTGCCGGAGCCGGGACTGGTCTGGCGGCTCCTGCCGGCCGGTTTTCTCATCGCGCTGGTGGGCTACGTGGAGAGCATCTCGATTGCGAAATTCCTCGCCGGCCGGCACCGCCAACCCATCGACGCCAATCAGGAACTGATCGCGCTCGGTGCGGCCAATCTCGCGGCGGGCGTCTCGGGCGGCATGCCCGTCGCCGGCGGCTTCTCGCGCACGATGGTCAATTACACAGCCGGCGCGCGCACGCAGCTCGCGGCGATCGTCACCGCGCTTCTGGTGGCGCTGGTGGCGGTGTTCTTCACCGCGGCGCTGGCCGACGTGCCGAAAGCGGCATTGGCGGCGATCATCATCGTCGCCGTGGCCCAGCTCGTCGACCTGAAAGGCGCCCTGGCGGTCTGGAAGTACGACCGGGTGGACGGTGCGGTCCTGGCGCTCACGGCAGCGGGCGTGCTCGTGCTCGGGATCGAACCCGGGCTCGCCGTGGGCATCATGGCATCGCTTGCGAGTTTCGCGCTGCGCGCAGCGCGCCCACACGTCGCGGTACTGGGGCGCATCCGCGGCAGCGAACACTTCCGCAACGTCCGGCGCCACCCGGTCGAGACCTGGCCGCACCTGCTCTTCCTGCGCGTGGACGAGAACCTGACCTTCGCCAACGCGGCATTCCTGGAGTCCGTGGTGATGAACGAACTCGCCACCCATCCGCAGGTGCGCCACATCGTGCTCGTGATGAGCAGCGTGAACGCGATCGACGGCACCGCGCTGGCCACGCTGGAACGCCTGGCCGAGAACGCGCACGAGGCGCGGGTCACGCTGCACCTTTCGGACGTGAAGGGACCGGTCATGGACCGGCTGAGGCCCACCGCGCTGCTCGAATTGCTGGAGCCGGGAAAAGTGTTCCTGAGCGCGCATGAGGCGGCCGAAGCGCTCGCCGATCCGCCCCCAGAGCCCCGCCGCGCATGGCGGACCGAAGGCGAAGAACGCCGTGCGCCTACTGGTATCTCAGCGCCTCGATGGGGCTCATCAGCGCCGCCTTGCGCGCCGGATAGAAGCCGAAGAAGATGCCGACCCCTGCGGCCACGGCGAAGGCGAGCGTGATGGAGCCGGCCGTCACCAGCGCCGCCATGCCCGCCACGCGGCCCGCGCCGAGCGCGCCCGCCACGCCGAGCGCCACGCCGACCACGCAGCCGATGACCGACACGATCAGCGCCTCGAGCAGGAACTGCAACAGGATGTCGCGCCGGCGCGCGCCGATGGCCATGCGGATGCCGATTTCGCGCGTGCGCTCGGTCACCGACACCAGCATGATGTTCATGATGCCGATGCCGCCGACCAGCAGCGACACCGAAGCGATGGCGCCGAGCAGCAGCGACATCACGCGCGTGGTCTGCGCCTGCACCTCGGCGATCGCCGAAAGATTGCGGATCGTGAAGTCGTTGTCCATGCCCTCCTGCAACCGATGGCGCTGCCGCAGCAGCGCGGTGATGGCGCGCTCCACCCGCGGCATCGCCTCCTCCGACACCGCCTGCACCATCGCGAAGCGCACGCTGTCCGGGAAACGGTTGCCGAACAATTGCCGCTGCGCGGTGGTGAGCGGGACGATGATGGCGTCATCCTGGTCGCGCCCGTCCAGGCTCTGCCCCTTGGGGGCGAGCACGCCGATCACCAGGAAAGGGCTGTTGCGGATGCGGATGGTCTGGCCGACCGGGTTCTCGGTACCGAAGAGATTGCCCGCCACCGTGTCGCCGATGACGGCGACGCGGGCCGCGGAGCGCAGATCGCTTTCGCTGAAGGACGTGCCCGCCGTGAGCCGCCAGTCCCTCACCTCGAAATAGCTCGGCGTCGATCCATAGACCTGCGTGCTCCAGTTGCTGGAGCCATGGACCACCTGCGCCGAACCGGGCTGGATCGGCGCCACGCCGGCCACCGAAGGCAGTTCCGCGATCGCCCTGACGTCCGCCAGGGTCAACGTAGGGGTCGATCCGCTCGCGCCGCGCGCCCCGGAAGTGACGGTCCATCCGGCGGAGACGATGAAGAGGTTGCTGCCCATCGTGGCGATGGTCCGCTGCACCGCCACCTGCGCTCCCTGGCCAATGGCGGCCATCATGACCACGGCGCCCACCCCGATCATCATGCCGAGCATGGTGAGGAAGGTGCGCATCCGGTTCGCGCCCATGGCACGCCAGGCCTCGCGTACGAGCTGCAGGATCATGCCGCAACTCCGGCCGGCCGTCGCACCTCGCCGTCGTGCTCGATGCGCCCGTCGAGGAAGCGCACCAGGCGCCGCGCGAAACGCGCGACGTCCGCTTCGTGCGTCACGACCACGAGAGTGATGCCCTCGCGATCGTTCAACCCGGCGAAAATCTCCATGATCTCGCGGCTGGTGTGCGTGTCGAGGTTGCCGGTCGGCTCGTCGGCGAGGATCAGGCGCGGATGGTTGGCCAGCGCCCGCGCGATGGCGACCCGCTGCTGCTGTCCCCCGGAGATCTGGCCGGGCAAGTGGTGGGCGACGTGCGCGAGCCCCACCCGCTCCAGCAACTGCGCGGCGCGGGAACGGCGTTGCCGCACGCCCAGGCCGGCGTAGAGCAAGGGCAGCGCGACGTTGTCGATCAGATCCACCCGCGGCAGCAGGTTGAATCCCTGGAAGACGAAACCGATCAGCCGGTTGCGCAGGCCCGCGAGCCGGTCCGAATCGAGGCGCGCCGTGTCCTGCCCGTCGAGCAGATAGCGCCCGCTGCTCGGCGTGTCCAGGCAGCCGAGGATGTTCATGAAGGTCGACTTGCCCGAGCCGGACGGGCCCGTCACCGCGACGAACTCGCCGGCCCCGATCGCCAGATCGATGCCCTGCAGAACCGGATAGACGCCGGCCTGCGTCTCGTAGTGCTTGTGCAGCGACTCGACCCTGATCAGCGGCTCGGTCATGAAAGGACCCGGGAGCGAAACACGAAGCCACGAAGGCACGACGAAAAACGGCAATCGGGTGAAAAACACATGTGCGAGAACGCCCACATGACAAGTACCTTCGAGTCTCCCCGTGCCTCTGGGTGTTCGTGGTCAGTTTGTCTGGATTGTCTTCGTGGCTTCGTGTTTCGCTTCTACGCGCCCTCAGAAAAGCCGCATGCGAGGCGGGCCGGCCGGCGCGGCGGATTCGCCGCCGAGTTCCTCGACCACCACGCGATCGCCCGGCTTGAGAGCGCCCTCGACGATTTCGGTCAGCCGGCCATTGGTGATCCCGGTGCGCACCGCAAGCGGCGCCAGCTTGCCGTCGCGCACGCTCCACACGGTCGAACCGGCCGGACGCGTGCGCGCGAGTTCCCGATCGCGCGGGCGGAAGCGCAGTGCGGCATTGGGGACGAGCAGCGCGCTGTGGCGCTGGTCCACCTCGATGCTCAGATAGGCGGTCATCCCCGGCAGCAGCGCGAGATCGGGGTTGTCCACCGAAACGACCACGTTGTAGGTCACCACGTTCTGCTCCACGATCGGGTTGAGGCGGATCTGCTTCACCGCGCCCTCGAAACTGCGCTCCGGATAGGCGTCCACGGTGAAGCGCACGTGCTGCCCCACGCGCACCTTGCCGATGTCGGCTTCGGCGACGTTGCTGTCGATCTGCATGAAGCGCAGGTCGCGCGCAATCCTGAACAGCGTGGGCGTCTGGAAGCTCGCCGCCACCGTCTGTCCCACGTCGACCTCGCGCGACACCACCACACCGGATACCGGCGAGCGGATGACCGAATAGGCGAGGTTGGCGCGATCGCGCTGCAGCCTGCCGCGGGCGATCTGCAACTGCGCTTCTGCGGCTTCGCGCGCCTGGACCGCCTGGTCCAGCTCTTCGCGCGAGACGTATTCCTGCGCGTGCAGCTCGCGCAGCCGCGCTTCGCTGGCCTGCGCCAGCCGCAGCGAGGCTTCGGCGCTCTTCACTTCGCCTTCGCTCTGGGCCACCGCGGCGCGGAACGTGGTGGGATCGAGCTCGAGCAGCACCTGCCCGGCCTTCACCTGGTCGTTGAAGTCCGCACGCAGCCGCATCACGGTACCCGATACCTGCGTGCCCACATTGACCAGCGATACCGGATTGAGCTTGCCGTTCGCGGTTACGGTCTGCACCAGGGCGCCCGTGGTCACTTCCTCGGTGACGAAGCGCGCTTGCGCGGGCCGGTCGTTCGCCTTCTTCCATGCGACCCACGCGCCGCTCGCGACTCCGGCAGCCACCCCGAAGATCACGATGGCGCGCAGCGCGCCGGCGAGTACCCTGTTCATGGCTCGCCTCGAGAAACCGGCTCCGAGAAGACGCCCGCGTCCAGCGTGCCCAGCGCGCGCACCAGGGACGCTTTCGCGATGTACCAGTTGAACTGCGACTGGATCTTCTGCGACTGCGCGGCGGCGGCCGAACTCTGGGCGTTCAACACGTCGATGAGCGTGCCGACCCCGGCCTTGTAGCGCGCGAGCGCCGCGCGATAGGACTCCTGCGCGCTGGCCACCAGATCGAGCGCGGTTTCGAAAGCCTGCCCTTCGGTCTGCAGGCTCTGGTACGAAGTCCACACGTCGAGCGCGATCTGCGAAGCGAGCCGATCGCGCGTGGCGATGCGCGTCTCGACCTGGCTGCGTGCCGCACGCAACTCATAGGTGTTCCGATAGCCGGTGAAAAGCGGAATGCTCACCTGCACGCCGATGGCGCCGCTGCGCGGATCGGAACCGGGAGCTTCCTGCGCAGCGGAGAGTCCGGCAAAACTCGACACGGTCGGTTTGCCTTGCGCTTCGATTGCGCGCAGGTTCGATTGCGCGGCCCGGACTTGCGCTTCCGCAGCGAGCAGATCCGGCCGGCGCTCCCGCGCGGTCCGGATCAGGCTCGCCACCGCGTCGCGAACCACCCGCAAGGCGAGCTCCGGTGGCGGGGCCAGCGCCAGCGCGCGATCGGCGTCGAAGCCCAGCGCGGTGGCGAGCGTGCCCTGCGCGGAAGCCGCATCGCCCTCGGCGCGGGTACGGTTGAGTTTCGCCTGCGAGTAGGCGGTCTGTGCCTGCAGCACGTCGGCGCGAGTGCCGCGCCCCGCGGAAAGCCGGGCCTGCGCCGCCTCCAGGCTCTCGCGCGCGCTGTCTTCCGCGGCGCGTGCCGCCGCCACGTTCTCGGTCGCGGCGAAGAGCCGGTAGTAGGCCTCCGCGGTATCGAACAGCACCTGCTGAATGACGGCGTTGTGCGTCCAGTTGGCCGCCGCCAGCGACTGGCGGGCGGTGTCGAGGTTTGCTTCGCGAGCGCCGAAATCGAACAGCACGTAATTCAGCGTTGCGCCGGCCGCCAGGCGCGTCTGCCCGCCCGAGCCCGGCGCGTTGCGCGCCTGTTCCCGCTGCGCGGAGACATCGGCTTGCAGCGTGGGCAGCCGTGCCGCCCGCTGCACGCCGACTTGCGCCGCGGCAACGCGCGCATTGGCCCAGGTCTCGCGCGTGCGCGGATTGCGGCACAACGCGACGTTGATGGCATCGAGGAGCGTGAGCGCGGCAGGAAGGGCGGCGGCGTCCAGGCACGGGTCGGGAACCACACCGGGGAGCGGAGCATGGACGTGCGAGGGCGCGAGCCGCCCGGTGTCGAACGGGTCGCGTCCCACGGCCGTGCACGACAACACGGCGAGCGCGACGCAGAGCGCGGCGCGCGGAAACCCGCGGAGCCAGTTGTTCATGCCGCGCAGCCGCCCGCAATCGGCTTCGCTCGCAGAAGGGTATCGTATCGCTTGCCCGTATCCCGCCACCGGCCGGATTGTGTCGCTGTGTGAAGCCCGGCCAGAGACGGACCTTGCACCGGCTGCGCCGTGCGCCGCAAGTTGACGCGCCGGGACGACCCCTTGAAACTGAAGCTTTCCTCGTTCGATTCGCGACCCATGAATCCCTGCCGTATAGTGCTTGGCGCCGCCCTTGCCGCTGCGCTTCCCGTGCAAGCCGATTTGCGAGCCGAACTCGACGCGCTGGCGCGCCAGATCGAGCCGAAGGTCATCGAATGGCGGCGCGACATCCACCAGCATCCCGAGCTGGGCAACCGGGAATTCCGCACCGCCGGCATCGTGGCCGATCACCTGAAGGCGCTCGGCCTGGAGGTCAGGACCGGTGTCGCCCATACCGGCGTCATCGGCCTGCTGCGCGGCGCCCGGCCCGGCCCGGTGGTCGCTCTGCGCGCGGACATGGACGCGCTGCCGGTGACCGAAGAGGTTGACCTGCCGTTCGCCTCGAAAGTTCGCACGGTCTGGGCCGGCAAGGAAACCGGCGTGATGCACGCCTGCGGACACGACACGCACGTAGCGATCCTCATGGGCGTGGCCGAGATCCTGGCAAAGAAGCGCGCCGAGCTGCCGGGAACCGTGAAGTTCATCTTCCAGCCGGCCGAGGAAGGCCCGCCGCCCGGCGAAGAGGGCGGCGCGGCGCTGATGGTCAAGCAGGGCGCGATGGAGAACCCGAAGCCCGAGGCGATCTTCGGCTTGCACATCGGCTCCATGCACGAGGCCGGCACGATCGCCTATCGCCCCGGGCCGCTGATGGCAGCCGCCGACGTGCTGCGCATCACCGTGCAGGGACGCCAGACCCACGGCTCGGCCCCGTGGACCGGCGTCGACCCCATCGTGGTCGCCGCGCAGATCGTGCTCGGCCTGCAGACCATCGTCAGCCGTCAAGTCAATGTGACCCACGAGCCGGCGGTCGTCTCGATCGGCGGCATCGACGGCGGCAACCGCTTCAACATCATCCCGGACAAGGTCGAAATGGTCGGCACCGTGCGCACCTTCGACGAGGCGATGCGCGAGGACATCCACCGCCGCATTCGCCTGACCGCGGAGAAGATCGCCGAGGCGGCGGGTGCCAGGGCGAGCGTCGAGATCGACAAGCCCTACGGCGTCACCATCAACGATCCGGCGCTCACCGAACGCATGCTGCCCACGCTGAGGCGGGTGGCGGGGGAGAAGAATGTCATCCTTCGATCCAAGACCACCGGCGCGGAGGACTTCTCCTTCTTCGCCCAGAAGGCGCCCGGGTTCTTTTTCTTTCTGGGCGGCTCGCCGAAGGGGACCGATCTCGCCAAGGTGGCCTACAACCACTCGCCGCGTTTCTATGTGGACGAGTCCGCGCTGCTGCTCGGTGTGCGGGCGCTCACGCATCTGACGATCGACTACATGGAGGCAAAGTAGGATGAAGGGTGACCTTCCGTGAACTACCTCGGCCACCTCTATCTCTCCCCGCCCGACGAGGACGCCCTGCTCGGCAGCCTGATGGGGGATTTCGTCAAGGGGCCGGTTGCCGGTCGCTACCCGCCATCGATCGAGCGGGCGATCGTGCTGCACCGGCGCCTCGATACCTTCACCGACACCCACGCGGCCGTGCGGTTGTCGCGCTCGCGGATCAGCGCGGCGCGGCGCCGCTACGCGGGCATCATGATCGACGTGTTCTACGACCACTTCCTCGCACGCTCGTGGACGGAGTTTCACGCCCAGCCGCTCGAAGTCTTCTGTGCGCGCATCTACGAGATGCTGGAGCGGCGCGAGGCGGAGTTGCCCGAGCGGCTGCGGCGGGTCGCGCCGAACATGGCGCGCTGGAACTGGTTCGGCTCGTACGCCGAAGTGGAGTCGATCTACGGGACGCTCGAGCGCATCGGCCAGCGCCTGAAGCGCGAGAATCCGCTGTACAACGCGGCGGACGAGCTGCTGCAGAACTACGCCGCGCTGGAAGCGGATTTCCGCGCCTTTCTGCCCGATTCGCGGGCCTGGTCGAGGCAACTGGCCGCGCAGGCCGCGCCTGCCTGAACGTCAGGCGAAGAGTTCACGATTCACTGACCGGCGGCCTGAGATGCCGCCATGGCCGTGCCTGCTCGAAGGCGCGGGAAGCCTGCAGCACGCGCAGGTCCTGATGGCGCCCTGCGGCGATCTGCAATCCAACCGGCAGTCCGTCGCGGGTCAGTCCACAGGGACAGGTCGCCGCCGGCAGCCAGGTGAGGTTGAACGGGTAGCTGAAACCGGCCCAGCGCAGCCAGTCCCACTCGTGCTGTTCCCAATGCTCGGGAATGAGCCGGTCGGCCGGGAACGCGGCGACCGACAGGCTGGGTGTGACCAGCAGGTCATAGCGCTCGAAGAACGCGCGCACCTTGTCGTAGTACAGGAGGCGCTGCGCGAACGCCTTGCAGTAGTCGACCGCGCTGAACTTCTGGCCGTAGCGCACGAGCGCCACCAGGCCGGGATCCATGCGCTCGGCCCATTCCGGCAGGAACTCCGCCAGCATGCCCGCGAGATTGGCGGCGAACAGGCAATGCTGCATTTCGGTCGGATCGCCCCAGCCGGGATCGACCTCCTCCACGTGGCAACCCAGCTCTTCGAAGGCGGCGACGGCGTCGCGCACCGGCCGCGCGACCTCCGCGTCGACCCTGAGGTATCCGAGATCCGGACTGTAGGCGACGCGCAGGCCGGCGATGCCCGCGTCGAGCCGGGTGAGATAGTCCTCCGTCGGGCCGTCGATGCTGGTCATGTCGCGCGCGTCGGGACCGGCCATCGCCAGCAGCATCAGCGCGGCGTCGGCCACGGTGCGCGTAATCGGACCCACGTGCGAGATCAACCCGTTGGGCGGCTGAGGCCAGTACGGCACGCGTCCCTGCGAGGGCTTCAGCCCGTACACGCCGCAGAATGCGGCTGGCATGCGGATCGAACCGGCGCCGTCGGAACCCTGATGGATGGGGCCGATCCCCACCGCGGCGCACACGGCGGCTCCCGCGCTGGACGCGCCCGCGTTGTAGCCGTGTTTCCAGGGATTGTGGGTAATGCCGGTCAACGGGCTTTGGCTCACGCCCTTCCACCCGAACTCGGAGGTGGTGGTCTTGCCGATCGAGATCGCGCCGGCGGCGCGCAACCGCTCCACGTGGACATGGTCGAGATCCGGAACGCGATCGCGGTAGATGTGCGATCCCGCCATCGTGCGCACGCCTCTGGTCAAGGCGAGGTCCTTGATCGTGGTCGGAACGCCATGCAGCAGCGGCAGGCGCTCGCCGCGCATCACCGCCGCCTGCGCGCGCTCGGCTGCCTCCATCGCCGCCTCGAAGGTCGGCGTGCAGATCGCGTTGAGCTTCGGATTGAGCTTCTCGGCGCGCTGCAGGACGGCGCGCATGAGTTCGACCGGCGAGAGCTCCTTCCCGCGGATCAGGCGCGTGAGCTCGGTGGCCGGAGCAAAGCACAGTTCTTCGTTGTTCATCGATGTGCACCCGGTTTCCGGGGTAGGACGGCGGCTCAGGCCTCGGTGCCCGGTCCCGTTGCCGTCCGCTGCGCTGCCATGTAGCGGGTGATGATCTCCTGCTCGGTGCGCGTGCGCTGGTCGGCCCGGCAAGGATAGCGCAGCACCAGCGTGACCTTGCCTGCATCCATCAGCCGGACTGTCACTCGCGGTTCGGCCGAAGGCATCACCACGAACTGCTCGCCCTCCAGTTCGCGCAGCGCGTTCTGCGCCGCAGCCACGAAGTCGGCGCACACGGCCTTGGTGACCTCGATCAGCTTGCGCCGCTCGGTCTCCACGTCGCTGCCCGCGGCGAGCGGGACCTTCAGCAGCCCGAGCTGATAGTCGCCGAGGCGCGAATGGTTCTTCAGCGGATGAGCCACGTAGAAGCTGTTCGGGAACTGCACCACCCGCCCCGTGAACAGGTGCTCCTCGCTCATCTCCAGCACGGTGGTCGACAACAGCGTCTGGTCGATGACCTCGCCCTTGACGCCGTTGATCTCGATGACGTCGCCGAACTCGAAACTTCCCGAGGTGGTGCGATGGATGTAGCCGAGGATCGAGGTCAGCAGCTCCTTGCCCGCCAGCACCAGGGCCACGCTCAAGGCCGCCAGCGACAGGGCCGCCGCGCGCAGCTCCGCGCGCCACACGAAGAGCAGCGCCACCAGCGCCAGCAGCAGCGAGAAGTTGCGCCAGAAAACCGAGGCGCGCAGCTTGGTTTCCCGCGACAGCGAGGACCGGCGGCGCAGGATCGCGGTGATGGCCAGGTTGGCCACCACCACAGCGACGATCACGACGATGGTGCCCAGCAGTTCCGGGCCCAGACTGTAGAGGAAAGAAAGCAACTGCATCGCGGATGGCCGCGCCGTCAACGCATCACTTCAAAGCCCGGCGCGCCGGAAATCACGCTCCGATGGGCGGTCATGCCGCCGGGATTGCGCCGGGTGCGGACGGCAGCAGCTTCAGCGGTTGAAAACCACGCGCGCCGCCGCCAACACGTCGGGCTCCGCCGGCTCCAAGACGGGAGGCGTTTTCCAGGGCGCAACCTCCTCGTCGTCCCCGTTTCCCATGGGCAGGGGCTGGCCCGGCGGCTGAGCAGCCTTGGCCCGGTCGACGATCGCGGTGCTTTCCTCGGCTTCCAGCAGCCGCGCGTACTCGAAGACGTCGAGCAGGCTGCGCTCCTGTTCGACGCCCTCCGGCCCGTCGATGAGCAGCTTCTGCAACTGGCGCGCTTCGTGTTCGTCGAGATCGGTGGCGGACCTGCGCTCGCCGTTGCGGGGCAGGTCGCGTCCGCAGTAGCGGCACACGATCGCCTGCGCGCGGATATGTTCGGCGCAATACGGGCACTGCTTGAGATTGCCGGCCGGCGGGGCGCTCTCCGCCGACTCGGCGGAGCCTTCGACCTTCCACCTCGGCTCGAGCAGTGCGTCCGGAACGGGGGCGGGAAGCTCGTCGGCGAGGCTGCGCACGTCCTTGTTCACCGCCCATACCAGCGCGGCAAACCAGCCCAGGCCGGTCCATCCGAGCACCAGGTTGATCGCGCCGATGGTCCAGAGGTAACGGTGCCTGCGCTCGAAGGCGATCAGGAAAGGCGCGAGGTAGGCAAGGAAGGCAAGCGGGACCAGCGCCACGAACCACCCGGCGTTGGCCGTGATCAGGGGGTTCAACGGTTCAAGGATTCTCGTCTCCTCCCAGTGGCCCCGACATTTGTCTAGTTTAGTGCGGGTTTCCTCGAAATCTCAACCGATTTCGTCGTGCCGGGGCGCGCGCGATGGTCAGAGGCAGGGCCAGTCTTCGTTTGCGCGAGCGCCCGGGATTGAGAAGTACAATCGAGGCCGGATGACACTGCTGCTCCTGCCCTTTCTGCTGCGCGTGGAGGCTGCCGTGGTACTGGACAACGACTACGTGCGCGTGACGCGCGACGCCGCGCCCTGCGCGCAGGCGGCAACACCCGGCTGCGGACATCGCATCGTCGTGGCCCTGGGCGACCTGACGCTGGTCTCGGGCGCGGCCCCCCGGCGCATGGCCCGCGGCGACATCGCGGTTTTCGAACCCGGTGAGTCCTACGAGCCGCCGGCCGGCGCTTTCTACGAGGTGGCGATCAAGCCCGGGCACCCGCCGGTGCTCCGGCCGCCGGAGGTCATCGCCGCGGAGAAGAACACGCTGCTTTACGACGCCGCGGAGTTTTTCGTCTTCGAGGAAAAGCTCGATCCGGGCGACACGCGCGCGCGCCACAGTCACAGCCAGCGCGTGGTCATTCAGCTCAATCGCACGCGGCTGCAGCAGTGGCCGGACGGCGAGCCGGAAAAGTTCGTGGACATCGTGCCCGAGCGTCCGACGTTCAGTCCGCCGGTGATCCACGTCGTCAAGAACGTCGGCGCGGCACCGCTGCGGGGTGTGGTCATCGAGTTCAAGCCGCGCTGAGCGCCGCCTTGTCCGCAGCTCAGGCGATCTCGGCGACCACGCGTCCCGTGATCTGTCCGGCCTTGAGCTCGTCGAGCGTGCGGCTGACTTCCGACAGCGGCCGTTTCTCGAGCGGGATCGGCTTGATGCGCCCGGCGCGGGCCAGCCGTACGACTTCCTTCAGCTCGGCCACGTTGCCCACGCTGGAGCCCTGGATGCGCCAGGCCCGTTGCACGACCAGCACCAGCGAGATCGGAATCTCGCCGCCGTAGAGCCCCACCACGATCAGCCTTCCGCCCTTGCGCAAGGCCCCGAGCGCGAGATTCGCGGTGTCCGCGGAACCAACGAGATCCACCGCGCCGTACAGCGGCCCGCCGGCGATGCGCTGCAGCTGCTTCAGCGCGTCGGGATCGCGCCCGTTCACCGCGGCGGCGGCACCTTCCTTGCGCGCCACTTCGAGTTTGCGCGCATCGATATCGACCGAGATGATCCGTTCATGACCGAGAGCCCTGAGCATCTCGATCGCCATCAGACCGAGTCCGCCGGCACCCAGCAACACCACCCATTCGTCTCGCGGGATCGGCTGCAGTTGCGAGACGGCCGAGTAGGTCGTCAGCCCGGAACAGGACAGCGTCGCCGCCCATGCGGGATCGATGCCGCTCGCGTCGACCAGGTACTTGGGGTGAGGCACGAGCAGATGATCGGCATAACCGCCCGGGCGCTGGATGCCGATCCAGCGCGGCGTCATGCAGTGATTGTCCATGCCCTCGGCGCAGCGCGCGCAGTTTCCGCAGCCGATCCATGGACACACCAGCCGATCCTGTCCGATCGGCACATCTCCGGCGTCGGGACCGGCGGCGATCACGGTGCCGAAGGGCTCGTGTCCCAGCGTCACCGGCGGATGCATGCCGCGCTCGCTCATATGCAAGCGCTTGCCGCCGCCCAGATCGAAGTAGCCCTCGCGGATATGCACGTCGCTGTGGCAGACACCGCAGTATTTGAGTTTCAGGAGCACTTCGGTTCCACCGGGCTCGGGTGTCGCGCGCTCGCGCCGCGCAAGCGGTCGGCCCCATTCCACCACGTCGTAGCTGAACAATCTGTCCTCCCTCGCTGCGAAGACCGCGGCCGGCGCCCCCTGCGCCGTTGCCGCGCCTTCATCGCGCACCATCTTACCCCGGCAGGCAATGTCACCCGGATGACAGCGGACCGCGAGCCACGGGAGTATCTTGATCGCCGGGACCCGATCGGCCTGCCGCAACGCCGCTTGCGGGCGGCGCACCTGCAGCCGCTCGGGCAGTCCTGACGGTCCGCAACACAAACCGACGCGAAAGGAGGAGACCATGAACAGGGCCAGACGTTATTCCCGCCGCAGTTTCCTGCAAGCCGGCGCCGCCGGGGTGGCCGCCGGCGTCATGGGCGCCGGCGTACCCGGCCGGGCGCGCGCCGCAAGAGTCCAGGCGCCGCCGCCCATGGCCACCGCGCCCCGCGTGTTGCGCAAGCCGCCGCTTGCGGAACTCGAGCGCATCGCCGCCGCGTACAACATGCAGATCAGCCACGAAGACCTGGCGTCGCTGCGCAACCTGATGGACGGCGTGCTCGCCTCGTACCGGCGGCTCGATCAGTTCGCCGAGCCCACCCTGCCGGTGAAGTACCCGCGCGACGCGGGCTATCGCCCGAGCGCGGCGGAGAACAAGCTCAATGCCTGGTACTGGAAGTGCTCGATCAAGGGCGCGCCGTCCGGCCCGCTCTCCGGCAAGAAGATCGCGATCAAGGACAACGTCTGCGTGGCCGGCATCCCGATGATGAACGGCTCGAACGTGCTCGAAGGCTACGTGCCGGACATCGACGCCACGATCGTGACCCGCATCCTGGACGCCGGCGGCGAGATCGTCGGCAAGGCCGTGTGCGAACACCTGTGCTTCTCGGGCGGCAGCCACACCTCCGACACCGGGCCGGTGTTGAATCCCCACGACCCGACCCGTTCCGCGGGCGGCTCATCCAGCGGCAGCGCCGCGCTGGTGGTCGCGCGCGAAGCCGACATGGCGATCGGCGGCGACCAGGGCGGGTCGATCCGCATTCCGAGCGCATACTCCGGGGCCACCGGCCACAAGCCCACCTGGGGCCTGGTGCCCTACACCGGCGTATTCCCCATCGAGCTGACGCTGGATCATACGGGGCCGATCGCGCGCACCGCGGCCGACTGCGCGCTGCTGCTCGAAGCGATCGCCGGGCGCGACGGGCTCGATCCGCGCCAGCCGCACGATCTGCGCACCGAGCCTTACACCAGGCAGCTGACGGGCGAGGCGCGCGGGCTGAAGATCGGGATCGTGCGCGAAGGGTTCGGCTGGCCGAACTCGGAAAAGGACGTCGACGAGATGGTTCGCGCCGCGGCGCAGCGTCTCACGCGCGCAGGCGCCAGCGTGAGCGAGGTGTCCGTTCCGCTGCACCGCGATGGCATCCACATCTGGAACGCCATCGCGGTGGAAGGCGCCACCATGCTCATGGTGGCCGGCAACAGCATGGGTACCAATTGGAAGGGTCACTACACCACTTCGCTGCTCGACTTCTACGGGCGCAGCCGGCGGGCACGCGCCAACGACCTGTCGGAGACGGTGAAGCTCGTCATCCTGCTCGGCCAGTACATGCAGGACAACTATCATGGCCGCTACTACGCCAAGGCCCAAAACCTGGCGCGCATGCTGCGCGCGGCCTATGACGAAGCGCTGGCCGGCGTGGACCTGCTCCTCATGCCGACCCTGCCGCTCAAGGCGACCAAGCTCCCGGCCCCCAACGCGCCACGCGAGGAGTATGTCGCACGGGCGCTGGAGATGATCACCAACACGGCGCCCTTCGACGTGACCGGCCATCCCGCCTGCACAGTCCCCTGCGGCATGTCATCCGGGCTGCCGGTCGGCATGATGCTCATCGGCCGGCACTGGGAGGACGGTACCGTGCTGCGCGCGGCCGACGCATTCCAGAAGCTCGCCTGAGAAAGTCCCGACGCTCCGGGCGGCGGCCGCTGCAGGCCGCCGCTTCTTCATGCGCGCGGCGCCGGAAAGGTCGCGGCGCAGACGGCGTAGAGCCCGATGGCGATGAGGATCACCGCGCTGAAGCCGAAGTGGATTGCGAGCAGCGTGGCCAGGATCGCGCCGGCCACTGAACTGCAGGCGTTGATGCCCCAGGCCCACGGCACCGTGCGCCCGCCACTACGGCTCAACGCCTCCAGTCCGAGCGGAAACGGCATGCCCATGCACAGTCCCAAAGGCGCGATGAGCAGGATGGCGGCCGCGATGCGCGCCGCGTCCGGCAGGCGGACCAGGATTTCGGTCAGGGCGGGCAATGCGAGCAGGTAGAGCGCGCATGCGATCGCGATCCCGCACACCGGCCAGGTCACCGGCGGAACACGGCCGCGGCGGCCTGCCATCCAGCGCCGGGAAGCCGCGCTGCCCACGCCGGCCCACAGCAGAAACGAGAACAGCGCGACCGCCACTGCGTAGCTCGGATGGCTCAGGAACAGGATGAATTTCTGGATGAACGCAATCTCGATGAACATGAAGCCGAGCCCAACCGCGGCGAAATAGAGCGCGCTGCGCGCGCGCAGTGCGGCGGGTTGCGCTCCCGCGCCGCGCAGCCGGCGCAGCGGCAGAAGAATGAACAGGGCGCCCAGCACAAGCGCCTGCAGCAGGGTCGCCGCGAGCAGCGGATAGCCCCATTCGATGAGCGGCAGCCCGCCGCGCTCCCTGAGCCTGAGCAGCTCCGGCAGCGTGCGCCAGCGGAAGAAATGCGCAAAGTAGGGGCGATCGTCGGTGGCCGGGCGAACGTCGAACTTGTAGCGCTCGAAGAAGGCCGCGCGCTGCGCACCCAGGAGTGCAACCGCGGCTTCGTGGAAATACGGCTCCTCGAGCCGGTTGTAGACATCGGACTGCGCGGCGCTCATCCCCGGATACCACACGAGGTCGAACGACCTCTGGCGGCAGAATGCACGCAGCCGCTCGAGGTCGCTGCCCGTGACCGGCCCGTTCTTCACGAGCAGCGTCGCGGTGTTCCAGCTTCGAATCATCATCATCCGCCCACCGGGATCGGCGACGCCGGAGCGCTCGAGCGCGACAATCGCCGTGGCGAGCAGCTTCAACGCGTCGCGCGGCGGCAGATTCACCCAGCGGGTGATCGACAACAGGCCCTGCGGCGCGAGGCGCTCCAGATAGGCGCGCAGCGCCTCGACCGTATAGAGGTAGTTTTCCGACAGCGCATACAAACCGGCCGAAGAAGCGGCGAACGAATCGAGCAGTCCGATCTGGATCACGTCGTAATGGCCGCGGCTGCGCGCGATGAAGCCGCGCGCCTCCGCGACGTGCACCCGGACGCCGGGCCGACTGTACGGCTTGCCGGAGAAGGACGCGAAGCGGTTCTGCACCAGATCGACGATCTGCGCATTGAGTTCGACCGCGTCGACGCCGGGCGCGTGGTGATAGAGCGCCTGCAGCACGTCGGCGCCAGCACCCGCGCCGAGCACGAGCACGCGCGGGGCGGGCTTGAGATGGTAGGCCAGCGCCGAAGTGAGATCGTCCAGATAGGCCAGCGCTTCCAAGCGACCGTCGAAGCGGTTGAGCGCGCTCATCCCTTCCCCGTCCGTGAAGATGCCCAGTTGCTCCGGAGGGGCCACCGCGGCGTTGAAACTCAAGCCGGGCGCATGGCGCAGCGGCACCCGGGGGCTTTCCACCACCGCGATCCAGCCGAGCGGGCTGGAGCGCTCGGCGAGCACGCGGGCGCCGATCGCCTGCATGGCCTGCGAGAGCTGCTTGTAGGGCGACAGGCGCAACTGCCCGGCGGGTGTCTGCAACAATGCGGCGAGCGCGATCGCCGCGAGCAGCGGCACGGCGGCGATCAGTCGCGGTCCGCGCGCTCCGCTCACCCAGGCCAGCGCGGCGGCAGCCAGCCCGAGCGCGGACACGCAGCCCAGAACATTCATCGGCGCCAGCACGTACAAGACGAGGATCACGCCCAGACTGCCGGCCGCCGCGCCCAGGATGTCGAAGCTGTAGACGGCGCGGGCCGCGGCGGCGTGGCGGGTAAAGCACAGGCACGCGCACAGCGCCGCGAAAAAGAAAGGGACGAACAGCAGCAGGTAGATGAGCGCCAGCCACAGAGGCTGGCGCAAATCCCACAGAAACTCCAGCGCGTTGAACGGGACCGCCTGCGCGGCGAGAAAACCTGCGCTGGAGGTCAAGCCGAACGCCGCCGCCGCGGCCGCGAAGCTCTCGAACAACCTGCTGCGCAGCCGCTCTCCCAGCAGGGTCACCGCGGTGCCGGCGGCGCCGTAACCGAGCAGCGCCACGCTGATCATCATGTACGCGAAGTGATGCCACTGGATGATCGCGAACAGCCGGGTCAGCAGGATTTCGTAGGCGAGCGCCGCCGCCGAAACCATCGCCAGCGCCATTCCGAGCGCCAACGGTACGCCGGTTTGCGCGCCCGCGTCGTCCAGCGCGCGAAAGGACCGATCCCGTTGCACGCGCCGCGTCCCGGATCAGTGCTTTCCGGTCAGCGGCACGAAGCGCACCGGCAGGATCTGCCGGCTTCGCACCGAACCGTCGCGCCGCTTCTCCACCAGCAGCAGGTACTGCGTGAGAAAACTCGGCCCCACCGGTATCACCATGCGCCCGCCGGGCTTGAGCTGCTGGATCAGCGGGGGCGGAACGTGGCTTGCGGCCGCCGTGACCACGATGCCGTCGAAGGGCGCGCGCTCCGGCCAGCCGTAGTAGCCGTCTGCGACCCTCACCTCGACATTGCGGTAGCCCAGCCGCGCGAGCCGCTCGCCGGCCGCGCGGCCCAACGGCTCGATGATCTCGATCGTGCACACGCGCCGGACCAGTTCGGCCAGCACAGCGGCCTGGTAACCGGAGCCGGTGCCGATCTCCAGCACGGCGTGACCGGCCTTCGGGTCGAGCAGATCGGTCATCAGCGCGACGATGTAGGGCTGCGAAATGGTCTGCCCATGGCCGATCGGCAGCGGTCGGTTCTCGTAGGCATAGGGCTGCTGGTTGTGCGGCACGAACAGGTGCCGTTCGATCTTGTTCATCGCGGCGAGCACCAGCGGATTGAGCGCGGCGCGTCCGGTCTCGGCGGCCGTGGCCGCCGCCAGGCGCTCAATCTCCAGCACCATCCGGTCGCGCTGCCTGGCGTGTTCGGACTGCGCCCGCGCCGCGAACGGGATGGCGAGCGAGGCCAGCAGGCGCAGCGCGGCCCGACGTCGCAACTGCGCGCGTGCGCTGCCGGTCGTGCTGCGCAACTGCGCGCGAGGACGCGTCACGGCTCTGCACCCTCGCGCGGGAGCGACGAGAGCACTTCCCCGTTGTGCTCGCCGAGCAACGGTGGAGGCAGCGCGTACTCCAGCACGGTGGCCGACATGCGGATCGGATTGGCGGTCATGGCGAGCCTGCCGGCGCTGCGGTGGGGCAGCTCGATCTTCATGCCGCGCGCGCGCACCTGCGGATCCTCGAACACCTGGTCCATGGTGTAGATCGGACCGCAGGGAACACCGGCTTGCGTGAGCATCGCCACCCAGTGGGAAACGGAATGCCGCGCGAACCAGCCCTGCAGCAGTCCGATGAGGAGGCGGCGATGGCGCACGCGCGCGCTATTGGTGGCGAAGCGCGGGTCCGCGGCGGTTTCCGGATGGCCGGCGGCGGCGCACAGCCGCGCGAATTGCGCGTCGTTGCCGGCCGCGAGCATCAGCCAGCCATCGGAGGCCTTGAACGGCTGCGAGGGCACCACGCTGGGATGTACGCCGCCGTTGCGCCTCGCCACCACGCCGGCGCCCAGGTAGGCCGAAGCGATGTTGGCCATCGACCCCACGCCGACGTCGAGCAGGGCGATGTCGATGTGCTGCCCCTGGCCACTCTGCTTGCGGTGCAGCAAGGCGGCGAGAATGCCGATCACGGCATACTGCCCGGCCATCAGATCGACCACCGCCACGCCCACGCGCTGCGGCGTGGTGCCGGGCATGTCCTCCGGCTCGCCGGTCACGCTCATGAGGCCGCACATCGCCTGCGCGATCGGATCGTAACCGGCGCGCTCGGCGTAAGGCCCGGTCTGGCCGTAGCCGGTGATCGAGCAATAGACGAGCCCCGGATGCAGCGCGTGCAAGGACTCGTAATCCAGGCCGTGGCGCTTCAGGTCGCCCACCTTGTAGTTCTCCACCAATACGTCGCAGCGCCGCGCGAGCGCGCGAACCGCCTCCTGTCCCTCGGCCGTGGCGATGTCGATGGTGACCGATTTCTTGCCACGGTTGCAGCCGGCGAAGTAGGTGGTTTCGGTCGTGTCGCACCCCCGGGCATCCTTCACGAACGGCGGACCCCAGCCGCGCGTGTCGTCGCCGCTGCCCGGGCGCTCCACCTTGATCACCTCCGCGCCCAGATCGGCCAGGATCTGCGTGGCGAACGGACCCGCGAGCACGCGCGTCAGATCCAGCACTCGAATCCCCTTCAACGGTCCTGCCATCTCTTTCCTCACTTCAAATCCGCAAAACCGGCCACCGAGAGCAGTGAAGTTCTAGTCCGGCCTGGCGCCGGACATCCTGACGATCGGGCGCCACTTGTCGATCTCTTCGCGCAGCAGATCCGCGAATTGCTCCGGCGTGCTCGCCCGCGGCTCGAAGCCGGCGGCGACCAATCTGCCGCGCACCGCCGGATCCCCGAGCGCCAGCTCGAGTTCCCGCTGCAGGCGCTCGATCACCGGGCGGGGCGTGCGCGCCGGCACGAAGATGCCGAGCCACGAGTGGGCGCTGTAGCCCTTCAGTCCCGCTTGCTCGACGGTGGGCACGTCGGGCAGCAAAGCAGAGCGCGTCTTCGAGGCCACCGCGATCGCACGCAGCTTGCCGGCACGGATGTGCGGCAGCGCCGACGCGATGCTGTCGAACATCAGCTGCACCCGCCCGCCGATCAGATCGAGAATCGCCGGCGCGCTCCCGCGGTAGGGCACGTGCAGCAAGTCGATACCGGCCATCGATTTCAGCAGCTCGGCTTCCAGGTGCGACACCGTACCGCTGCCCTGCGAGGCGATGTTGAGTTCGCCGCGCCGCTTGCGCGCCAGCGCGATCAGTTCGGTCAGCGAGCTCGCCGGCAGATCCCTGTTGACCACCAGCACGTGCGGGACGTTGGCGATGAGCGAGACCGGCGCCAGGTCCCTGACCGGATCGTAGTTCAGCCGCGGGTACAGCGTGGCGGAGATGGCGTAGACCGAGGCCGGACCCATCAACAGCGTGTAGCCGTCCGGCGCCGCGCGAGAGACCAGTTCCGCGCCGAGATTGGCGCCGGCGCCCGGCTTGTTCTCGATGACTACGGACTGGCCGAGCCGCGCGCCGAGTTGCTCGCCGGTGAGCCGCGCCAGCAGATCGGTCGCGCCAGCCGGCGTAAAGGGTACGATCAGGCGGATCGGTTTTTCCGGATACGCCGCGGGCGCGGCGTTGGCCGCAAGAAGCGCCAGCAGCGCGACCGTCCATCGTCGTGCAGGCATCGCGTGGTGTGCTGAACGGGACAGGACAGCGAGCATACCGCCAAGCCGATATGATGTGGTCGGGAGGAAGGCATGAGCGTCAGAGCAGAAGAGGCCGCGGCGGCGTTGACGCGCGATCACGCCGGAAAGCGCAAGTTCATCCCCTTTGCGCGCGACTATGGCGCGATGGACATCGCCGGGGCCTACGCCATCCAGGCGGCCTACGTCGCGCGCCTCGAAGCGAGCCTGGGCCGACGCGTGGGCTACAAGATCGGGCTCACCTCCAGGCGCATGCAGCAGATGTGCGGCGTGGATCACCCGAATTCCGGCGTCGTGTTCGAGAAGCGCCTGCACGCGAGCGGCGCGACGCTGTCGCTGGGCGGCCTGGTACATCTCGGGCTGGAGTTCGAGTGCTGCGCCCGGCTCGGCCGCTCGCTGGGCCCGAAAGCGGACCCCTACACGCTGGAAGAGATCTCGGCCGCGGTGGAAGCGGTTGCACCGGCGTTCGAAGTGATCGACGACCGCAACGCCGACTACCCGCTCGATCTGCTCTCGCTGATTGCGGACAACTCATGGAACGAGGGCAACGTGCTCGGCCGGTTCCGGACTTCGTGGCCGGACCTCGCCCGGGCGCGCAGCGCCCTCGAGTGCGACGGCAAGCTGATCGATGAAGGAATCGGGCGCGACGTGCTGGGTCATCCGTTCGAGCCGCTGCGCTGGCTGGCCAACACGCTGAGCGCGCAGGGCCGGGTCTTGAAGGCGGGCGAGATCGTCCTGACCGGGAGCTGGGTCACCACCCGGTTTCCCCGGGCGGGCGAGCATTACCGCCACACCATCGAAGGCATCGGCTCGGTCGAAGTCAGGCTCTCGGCATAGGTGCGCAGGCGGCAAGGCGCTCACAGCGCGCTTCGGACCGATCTGATCAGCGCGTCCACCGTCTCGTCCATCACGTCGACCACGTAGGCGGCACCGAACTCCTCGAGCCAGGCCCGTTCGGCGCCGGTGGCCGCGGTGGCGATCACCGCCAGCCGCGGATTGAGTTCGCGCGCCGCCGCGCACACACGGATCTTGTCCTGCAGCGCGGGATTGGCCACGACCAGCACTCTGGCGTCGAGCAGGCCGGCAGCTCTCAGGACCTCGGGACGGCCGGCGTCGCCGAACACGGTCGCCACGCCGAGCGCGCGCAACTGCTCCAGAACATCGACGTCGGTATCGATCGCGCACACCGGCACGCCGCCTTGCGCGCAGCGTCGAATCAGTCTCAGGCCCGCCTCTCCGAGTCCGCACACGAGCACCGGCGCGCCGACGCCTTCGCCCGGCGCTTCGCCGTGCGCGGTGGCCGCCGCCGGCGCGCCCGCCGGCGGCGAACCGTCCAGTCGCGCTTCGAACGCCCTGAGCGCCCGGAAAAGCAGCGGATTGAGCGCGATCGATACGATCGCCGTCATGATCAGCACATCCATGCCTTGTTCCGGCAGCACGCCCAGCGAGTTGCCGAGCGCGCCGAGAATGAAGGAGAACTCGCCGATCTGGGCAAGTCCCACGGCCACCGTGAGACCGGTGCGCACAGACTCGCGCAGCACGGCCACGATCGCCAGGGCGACCAGCGGCTTGACGATCAGCACGACCGCAAGCGCGCTCAGCACCACGGCCGGTTGCGAGCCGATCAACGCGGGATTGAACAGCATGCCCACCGAGACGAAGAACAGCGCGGAGAACACGTCGCGGAAGGGAAGCATGTCGGCGGCCGCTTGCGGTCCGAAGCGCGACTGGCCGACCACCAGACCGGCGAAGAAAGCGCCCAGGGCCACCGAGACGTTGAATACCGCGGTGGCCAGGAGGGCGATTCCCAGCGCGACCACGAACACGGCGAGGGTGAACAGCTCCGTCGATCGCACGCGCGCGACGCGGGCCATCGCCGGCGTCAGTACACGCGTGCCCGCGATCCATACCAGAACCGCGAACACCGCGGCCTTGCCCAGTGCGACGAAGAGCTCGCGGGACACGCCGAGGATGCCGCTGCGTTCCACGGCGAGCGCGGGCAGCACGACCAGCGCAACGACGGTGAACAGATCCTCGACGATCAGCCAGCCGACCGCGACATGTCCGTCGTGCCGGCCCAGGCGATCCTGCGCGACCAGCATGCGCATGAGCACCACGGTACTGGCCACGGCGAGCGCCATGCCGAACACGATCCCTGCGCCGTGCCCCCATCCGAACGCGCGCGCGGTCGCCCAGCCGGCGATGGTGGCGAGCGCGCTCTGCGCCACGGCGCCGGGCAGCGCGATGCGCCAGACGCGCAACAACTCTTGCGGATGGAAGTGCATGCCGACGCTGAACATCAGCAAGATGACGCCGATTTCGGCCATCTGCGCTGCCAGCCGCGGGTCGGCGACGAAGCCCGGCGTATACGGGCCGACCACGACCCCGGCCAGCAGATAGCCCACCAGCGTGGACAGGCCCAGGCGCTGGGTCAGCCATCCGAGCGCCAGCGCGAAGGCGAGCGCGCCGGCCAGCGTGGTGATGACGGTGAGATCGTGCATCGATTTGCGGCCAATGGTGCACCCTACGCCCCGGCCTTTGCGAGGCCAGCGGCCGCGGAGAACGCGCGGCGAACACGAGGCGCGGGCGCGCAGCGGATCATGCGACGCGCGCCAGCCCCGCAAGCGGCGGGAGGAACGCCGTTTCGCAGCCGGCTATCCGGCGGCCCCCGAATCCTCGGCGGTGGGGCTCGCGAAGCGTCCCCTCAGGCCTTGATCCAGGTTTCGGAGAACGCGAGGAAGGCGGTGCTCGAGTCTTTCTTGCCGGCGAACTCCCGCGGAAACGGCTTGCCGTCGACGGCTTTGCCGTTGATCGCCGCCGCGGCCCTGTGGGCATCGAAGAACAGCGAGATCATCTCGTGCCTGCCGGTGGCCGAGTGCTCCTTGTCGAACTCGACCAGGAAGGGCGCCGAAAGATCGGACCAGGTCAGGCAGACCTGGCCGATGGCGGACCGGAACCATTCGCTGTGGACGCTGGTTCCATTGCCGCCCGCCACGAAATCCCAGCCCGGTCGGTATTCAACGCCGGCCAGTCCGCTCGCATTGCGGAAAGCCGAGAAGTGGGCGACGAATCCCTTGCAAAGGTACTCGGCCAGCGGCTCGTTGTCGGTCAGGCACACGTTGGGCCTTCCCGGCTTGCGCCCGTTGCCCTGCGGGTCGAGCAGCATGAACGCTGCGTGGCCTTTGCCGTGGGGAGAGGTCACGACGCGAAAGAAGCTCACCAGCGTCACGAACGGCCCGTCCGTCGAATCCTTCAGATACATGCCGGGATTCTCGCCGGACCAGTCCACTTTGCCCGGATTGATCGGTACACGTGCCATCGGTTCTCCTCCTATTGCTTGGGGTTTGGCGGGTCAGGCCGTCCGAAAAGTTGGCCAAAGTCCTTTCTTCACGCTTTTTTCACGCCCGTGTTAACACGCCCTTCACGTTCGACCCGGATGATGCGCACATCCCGAAAGACGCGAGCCGGCGTTGGCAGGCAGGCAGTCTAACGCAGCAGCGGCTGATGCCACCGACCGCCGGGCGCGCTGACCCGAGGGATCAAGGCAGACGTTATTTATCCATCATCCAATGAAAGGAGCATGACCATGAAAACGCTGAAGAGCCTCACCATCGCTGCGATCCTTGCAACCGCTTCCGGCCTCGCCCAGGCGGGCGGTGTCGAGCAGTATGGCCGCGGCACACCGGACCCCAAGGCCGGCGTGAGCGTCCCCAGCGCGGGCGCCAACACCGACGTCGCCGCCGTGCAAGGCCGCGCCTCCGTCATCCGCAGCGCCCAAGGCGGCAATGCACGACTGACGGTGTTCGCACGGTCCGTCTCCGAAGTTTACGGCCGTTCGTAACCCGCAACGCCCGACAGCGGACGGCGCCATGAGCGCCGTCCGCTTTTTTTCGTTGGGCGCGCCCTGCCCGCACGGCACGCGGCGTCGAGCGGCTTTGCGAGCCGGACCTGTTCGCCGGGTCAGTTGCGTGCCGCCCTCAGGTAATCGGCGGCCTGACGCGCCAGCATGATGTAGTCGGTGCACAATCCGATCACGCGGTAGCCCTGCGCCATGTAGGTGCGCGCGTGGACCGGCGTGTGCGCGTAGATGCAGCGGGCGATCGCGCGCTTTTCGCACGCCTCGATGACGCTCCCGATCGCTTCCTGCACCCGCGGGTGATCGATCTGGCCGGGCAGACCCATGCTGCCGGACAGGTCGAAGGGACCGACGAAGACGCCATCGATGCCCGGCGTATCGAGAATCTCCTCGATGTTCCTGATCGCTTCGACATGCTCGATCTGCACGATGACCGCGATGTCGTCGTTGGCCCGCTTCATGTAACCGTCGAAATCGAGATCGAAGCGCTGGCTGCGCGTGATGCCGACGCTGCGAACGCCCATCGGCGGATATTTGCAGCGACCTACCGCCAGGCGAGCGTCCGCGGCGTTGTTGACCAGGGGCACGATCACCCCCGTGGCGCCGATGTCCAGGGCCTTCTTGATGTGGGCTTCGTCGTTCCAGGGCACGCGGACGACACAGGCGATGCGGTCGTCGACCGCGGTGAGCACGTCGAGCGCGTTGCGCGCATCCATCGGCGAGTGCTCGAGGTCGACGAACAGCCAGTCGTAGCCGGCGGTGACGAAGATTTCGGCCACTTCGGGCAGCGGCATCTGCAACAGCGCCCCGATCAGCACGTCGCCCTTCTGGAGGCGCCTGCGGAATGAGATTGTCATTTCTTCCTTCTTCGGCTGGATGACAGGGACGAACCAAAAAGCACCAGGGACGCCGGGAAACCAGGACCGGAAGAGCTTCGACGACGACCGGCGCGCCCACCGGCCCCGGCGCGCTCCCGCGGCGGATTTCAGGACTTGCGCCGTGAGCCTCTTGCCGTTCTCGGCGTCCCGGGTGGTTCGCTGGACGATTCCAGGCGTCGATTCGGGTCAGTCATCGATGGTCGCGAAGTCCGCCGGCATCACGATCTCGATGAGTTCCAGGTCGTCGGAATGCCCCAGCTCGGTGTGCCTGATCCCGGGCGGCTGGTGCACGCAGGTGCCGGCGGTCAGGCGATGTCTGCCGGCACCTTCATACTCGAACTCGATCCAGCCCTTGAGCACGTACACCATCTGGAAGTCCACGGCATGATGGTGCTTCTGCGGCCTGGCCAGGGCACCCGGTTTGGCGCGAATCACGTGAGCCAGCACCTTGCCCCCGGTCGCCGCCCGGATTCCCAGATCGCGGTACTCGAAGAATGGCCGCAACCCGTCGGCCTCGAAGCGGCCATCCGCTGCATGACTGATCGAGAATCTCATGCCTTGCGCTGACTGGCCCATGTTGCGCTCCTGATTGTCTATCCCGGCGACCGGGGCATGACACCCGTGTCGGACTACCGAACGAAAGTCAGCTCGACCGCACCGTCCGTGCTTCGAAGCACGAGGCGGTTGCCCTCGCCCCGGTAATGGCGGGTGCGGCGCAAGGCAGCGAGAAATGCCTGCTCCTGCCGCATCAGCGCCGGCGAGCCCGCCATCCTGGTCGCGACGAAGCCCGTTGCGGACCATTCAAGCTCGCCATCCAGGTTGAACCGGTACTGCCCGTTGAAGCGATTCACAGAAGCATTGCCCGTCACCTTGCCGCTGGGATCGAAGGACACCGTGATCGAACTGCCGGGCAGCAGGGCACGGCTGCGCCCGCGTTCCTTCCACTGCGCCAGCCGCCACTGCACAATCGGTCGCTCGCTCGCAGCCGGCAAGACGGTCTCGGCACTCGACGGGCTGGGTGCGGACGAAGCGGTTGCCGCCGGGGAGATGGCCGTCAGGGGCTCGGCAGGCGCGACGATGACCGAGGCGCCTTGCTCCTCCACGACGGTCACTGCGGGCAAGGCCACCTGCGTCTGCGGCGCGTCGGCTGCCGGCGGGGGGGCGGAGGATGACGTCGCGGGCAGTGCCGGCGCGGCGTTGGCGCGTTGCACGAAAGCGGCAAGCTCCTGCTCGCGCGCGAGCGTTGCACGAATCTGGCAATCCTTGACGAACTCCTCGCCGCGGCTCCCCGGCGGAGCCTGAACCGCCTGCCAGGTGCAGTTGCTGTCGCGATAGGCGTTGAACCTGCGCTGGCTGTCGATGAAATTGCTCATCCCGGCGCGCCGGTTGTCGCGCTCCAGCTGCTCGATGCGTTGCTGTGCCGCCCTGAGCGCGGCGTTCAGTTTCAGAGTGGCGTCCCTGAGCTTCGCGTCCAGACATGCGATGAGCGCGCTGCGCTCGACTGCGCCCTGCGTGCATTCCTCGAGCGGAGTTTGCGCCGCGGCGGCACCGCCGCCGAACAGCGCAATCAGGACCGCCGACCGCGAGATGCTGCGAATGTTCATGTGCCTGTGCTCCTCCGTGAAACCCTTCCCTTCATCGCGATGCCAACACATATCCCCGTGGTTGCGCGCGCCTTACCGGGCGAAGACGCCCTCGCACCATTTTGCCGCCTGCAGCACACGGGCGTCGGCACCGGGCCGGCCGACGATCTGCACGCTGACCGGCGCGCCGTTTCCGGCCCTGCCGCAGGGCAGACTGATCGCCGGCAAACCGCAGAAGTTGATCGGCGAAGTGAAGCGCGTCAAGAGCGGCGCGATGTGCAACGGTCGGCCGCCGATCTCCACCGTGCTCGTGCCGGACTTCGGCGGCAGCACCGGCATCGCGGGAATCAGCATGACATCGGCGTCAGCGAACGCACCGATCATCGCGTCGCGCACCTGTTTGCGCAGCTGCTGCGCCTTGATGTAATCGACCGCCAGATAGAACTGTCCGATCTCCAGGCGCACGCGCACATCCTCGCCGAGCTTGTCTCCATGCGCCTTGAGCAGATGCGCGTTGCTCTGCGCCGCTTCGCAGTTGATGGTGATGAGCTGGATGCCGGGGGACAGCTCGATGCCCGGAATGTCGGTGGGCGCGATGCGCGCGCCGGCCGACTCCAGCTTCTTCAGGGCGGCGTCGACCGCCACGCGCACCTCGTCTTCCAGCAGATCGAAGAAGAAACGGCGGGGGCGCACGATGGACGGCGCGCTCACCGTTTCCGGCGGCAACGTGCAGTGCGGCGGCAGACCGGCCATCACCTCGAACATGAGCGCGGCGTCCTCGACCGATCGGGTCATCGGGCCGACATGATCCAGCGACCAGGCCAGCGGCCAGACGTCGCCCGCCGGCACCGCGCCGTAGCTGGGCTTGAACCCGACAACACCGCAGCAGGCCGCCGGCAGGCGGATCGAGCCGCCGGTGTCCGACCCGATCGCCAGCGTAGTCAGACCGGCCGCCAGCGCGGCGGCCGAACCGCCGCTGGAGCCGCCCGGAATGCATCCCGGCAGCCGCGGATTCTGGACGTGGCCGAAATGGGGGTTGGCGCTGGTCACCCCGAAGGCCAGTTCGTGCAGGTTGGTGACGCCAATCACGAGCGCGCCCGCTTCCCGCAGGCGGGCGACGCACCGCGCATCGCGCGCCTGACGTTTCGCCTCCGCCGCCCGGGTTCCGCCAGTCAGCGGATAGCCCCGCACCGGGCACAGGTCCTTGACCGCGACCGGCACGCCGGCCAGCGGGCCGGGATCTTCGCCGCGCTGGATGCGCACCGCGAGCTCTTCGGCCTCGTCCCTGACACGGGCGTGATCGACCGCGATGAAGGCGTTCAGATGGGCAGCCGCCTCGATGCGCCCGAGAAACAGCGAGGCGACCTCGAGCGGGGAGAGCGAGCGCGAGCGCACCTGCTGGGCGATTTGCACCGCCGACGCGAAGGCGAGATCCGCCGCGATGGCCGGCGCGCGGTATTCGCCGGGCGGATGAGCGCCGTGCGCCAGGGGGACCGGCGGAGCGAGCAGCGGCTCCCCGCACACCACGGTCTCGAACACCTGCTCGATGTCCTCGACGCCGAACGCGAACCGTTCCTCCCAGAGCTGCACGCGCTCCGGGGGCTCGTAGCGGCGGAACGCGGCGATCGCCCGCAGCAGTTGCGAATAGCGCCGGTCGATCATGCCGTCGCGCTCGGAAACCGAAGGCCGGCGACGCAACGCCGGCCGAAAAGCGGCGGCATCGCGAACGCTGCAGCGCGACGCATCGTCAAGCTACCGTTCAGGGCGCATCCGAAACCGCCATCTTTCTTGTTCATCCGCCGCTCCCCGGTTGTGGGCCCTCAAAGGAAAAGCGTGAGCACGCCAGTGTAGCCGTACAGGCGATTGTGGGAGATCTCGCCGTTGCAGAAGAAACCGACCAGCGGAATGTCGCCGAGCGCGCGCTCGATCATGCGCAGTTCTTCGGAGTCCTCGCCGAACAGACTGGCCCCGCGACCGATGCACGAGTAATACACGCCGCCGCGCGGCGCCCGATAAAGGCCGTTCTTGATGCTCTCGAGCATGCGCTCCATGTCATCGGCCGCCGAGGCGTTGTCGCGCCGGCAGAACATGATCTTCGTCCCTTCCTGAGGCACATCACCGATGGCGAGCAGCTTGTTCACCGGGTCGATGCCGACCAGGTTGCGCACCAGGTAGTCGGCGCGGTCGCGGACCGCCAGGCCGGCGAATATCGTTCCTCCCAAGTGCGCGAGATTGCGCCAGAGCGGCTCGCCGATGTCCTCGCGGAATACATCCAGCGCAGCCCGTCCGTCGAGCGTGATCAGCACGTTCTGCTGCGCGTGCGTGATGGTGTGACGCGGCCCGATCGGCGCACATCCCTGTGTGAGCCGCGTGGACACCACGACGTCCTCGGAGAACAGCACGCCCGACAGTCCGCCCCGGACCACGCCGTCAGCGATCTGCACGTAATCGCGCCGCGAGCTGGTCAGCCCGCCGGTCAGAAACCCGCTCTCCAGAATGCCCGCCAGGTCGGACACCAGTCTGGCGAGCTGGGCATTGCGCGGGTCGGCGTGGACCACGGCGAAGTTGGCCGGCACGCCGCCGAAATGCAAGGCCACGCGTTCCAGATCCTGCGCGGTGCGCACGCCCGAGAACACCCGAAAGCTGTCGTCTGCGAAGGCGCACAGCATGACGGCGAGCGCCGGGCGGTCGTAGAACTCCCGGCCGGTGGCACAGATCCCCATGCCCACCGTGCCGACCCAGTGCAGCACGCCGGTGTTCTGCCGGAAAAACTCCAGGATCGGTCGCGCCTCGGAAGCCAGGCTGTCGGTGAGATAGAGAAAGCCGAGGTTGGCGCCGTGCGGACCCTTGCCAAGCTGGGCGAGGCAGGCGTTGGCCGCGTCGCGCCAGTTGGGCGAGGCGGCGCAGCCGCAGGCAAAGGGTTCGGACCAGGAAGCCGACGTAGTCACCGGATGACTCGAGCGGGTGGCGGAGCAATGAACAGTGCGCGGCAGCGGCGGACAACCCGCTTCGCCTTCCGGACCAATGTTATTCCCACCGCGTCCCCAACTCAAAGAATCAGCAGCGTGGCCAGTCCCAGGAAGCAGCCCATGCTCGCGATGTCGGTGGCGGTCGTCAGGAAGATGCTCGAAGCGCTCGCCGGGTCGAAGCCGAGCCGCTTGAGCATGAGCGGGATCACGGCGCCGGAGACCCCGCTCACCACGCAACTGGCGATCATGGCGAGCAACGTCGCCGCGCCCAGCAGGAGCGCCGCGGGGTTGTTCTGCGATACCGCGGTGGCGTACATGCCCATGGCGGCCACGACGCCGACCAGCGCTCCGTTCGTAAAACCGAGCGAAGCTTCCTTGAAGATCAGCGCGCGTTCCTTGCCTTTGCCGAGTTCTCCGAGCGTGAGCCCGCGCAAGGTCACCGCCAGCGACTGGCAGCCGGTGTTGCCCGACTGCCCGGCCAGCACCGGCAGGAACAGCGCGAGAATGACCAGTTGGTCGAGCGTGTCCTGGAAAAGGCCGACCACCGCCGCGGCCAGAAAAGCGGTCAGCAGATTGAGCTGCAACCACGGGTGGCGGAACTTGAAGCTGCGCGCCCAGGAGGTGGCCAGGCGCTCTTCCTCCACGCCGACCATGGCGGCCGGCTGCGCGCTGATCTCGAAGGTCTGTTCCTCGAACAGGACCTGCCCGCGCACCAGACCGACCAGCCGGCCCCGCTCGTCGCACACCGGATACACCGGATAGTGGCGATTGAGCGCCTGCCTCATCGCGGCATCGAGCCGCGTATCGGGCGAGAGCGCGAACGGGTCCCGCAGCATGATTGCTTCGAGCCGGTCCGAAGGCCGGGCGAACAGCAGGTCGCGCATGGTAACCAGGCCGAGCAGACGCGATGCGCCGTCGACCACGTAGCAATATGTGACGAAGGCGGTGCGAATGACGCCGCGCAGCCGCGCGAGCGTCTGCTCCACGGTCAGGCCCGGGGGAAACACCGCCACGGCCGGCTCCATCATGCGGCCGATCGCGCCTTCAGGGTAGGACTGGTTGCGGGCCCATTGGCGGGCGACTTCACTGGGCGCCGCCGCCAGTACCCGCGCACCGAAATCCTCCGAGAGCCGCTCCAGGATGTCGGATACGAGGCCCGGGTTGAGCTCCTGCAGCACCTGAGCAGCGAGCAGCGCAGACTGTTCCGACAGCAGCCGCGCGCCGTCGCGCGGCTCGCGTCGCCTGATCTCGCTGATCAGGGCGCGCTTGCGGTCCGAGTGCTCGCTCCAGGCAGTGCTGCGAACTTCATTCATCGACGGGATCCCCTTGTGGTCCGCTCGGCGGCACCGACGCCGCGGTCTGCCTGCGAGCTCGAGTTTACCCTCGCGCACGCCGGGGGCGCCCCAGCCGCGCAGGGGGCCGCGCGGCGGGCTTGGACGTCCCGCCGCGCGCGCCTAGAATGTGGGCTCGAAAGGTCCCGACCGGAGCAAGCCATGAGCACCACCGTCGCTGCCACCACGCAAGCCGTCGCGACCGCCGAGCCGCTGCTTTTGCGCAGCGACGCGGGCGGCATCGCCACGCTCACTCTGAACCGTCCCAAGCATTACAACGCGCTGTCGCAGGAGCTGCTGACCGAGCTGCAGTCGGCGCTCGATGCGATCGAGCGGGATGCGTCGGTGCGAGTCGTCGTCATCGCCGGCAACGGTCCGGCATTCTGCGCCGGTCACGATCTGAAGCAGATGCGCGCCACTCCGCGCAAGGAGTACTACGAGGCGCTGTTCGCGCAGTGCAGCCGCTTCATGCTGACCCTGGCCCGCATCCCGCAGCCGGTGATCGCGCGCGTGCACGGAATCGCGACTGCGGCCGGTTGCCAGCTGGTCGCCGCGTGCGACCTGGCGGTCGCTTCGGAGGCGGCGAAGTTCGCCACCTCGGGCATCAACGTCGGCCTGTTCTGCTCGACGCCGGCGGTTCCCGTCTCGCGCAACGTCGCGCGCAAGCCGGCGATGGAAATGCTGTTGACCGGCGAATTCATCGATGCGCAGACCGCGAAGTCGTATGGGCTGGTGAACCGCGTGGTCTCCGCGGACCGGCTCGACGCCGAAGTGTCCGCGCTGGCTGGCGCGATCATCGCCAAGTCGCCGGTGGCGGTGGCGACCGGCAAGCGCATGTTCTACGAGCAGATCGAAATGGGCATGAAAGAAGCGTACGACTACGCCGCCGAGGTGATGGCCTGCAACATGATGGCGGAGGACGTCGGCGAAGGCATCGACGCCTTCATGCAGAAGCGCCCGCCGGTGTGGAAGGGCCGCTAGCGCCTCGCCCACGGACGGCACCGGATACGGGCGACCGGTGGCCCCGTCAGGGGCCATTGTCGTTTCTGTGCAACCTCGATCGAAGGACAAACCGATGCGCGTGATCCCGCTGCTTGCGACCCTCGCCACGCTGTCCTCTCCGAGCGCGGCGCTCGCGGGCGGCTCCAACTATGGGCTGGCTCCGGGAAGCCCGGCGAGCTTCCAGAACAAGGTGGCGGAATGGCCGGTGCCCACGCCGGAGTTCGCGCGCGACCCGGCGCCGGGACCGGACGGCAACATCTATATCGCGGTCATGTACGGCAACAAGATCGCGCGCTTCGACGTTCAGACGCAGAAGTTCCACGAGTGGGATCTGCCGTCCGGGGCGCGCCCGCACGGCTTGCTGGTCGATCGCGACGGCATCGTCTGGTACACCGGCAACGGCAACGGAACCATCGGGCGGCTGGACCCGAAGAGCGGCAAGGTCACCCAGTTCAGGACGCCGACCGGGGGCGATCCGCACACGCTGGTGACCGACGACCGCGGCACGATCTGGTTCACGATGCAATCGGCGAACAGGATCGGGCAGCTCGATATGAAGACCGGGCGCATCGTTGAATACCCCACCTCCGGCAGGCCCTACGGCATCGCGCTGGATCGATCGGGAAACGTGTGGTTCTGCCGCATCGGCAGCGGCCAGCTGGGCAGACTGGATCCGAAGACCGGAAAGATCGAGGACGTCGATATCGGGCCGGGCACCGCACCGCGGCGCATGGCGGCCGCGCCCGACGGCACGCTCTGGATCACGCTCTACGGCAACGGCAAGCTGATCCGGCTCGACCCTGCGAGCGCGCGCATCGTGGGGGAATATTCGCTTCCGGCGGGCGCCAACGGCGGACCCTACGCGGTCACCGTCGATGGCGCCGGCATCGTCTGGGTCAACGAGATCAACACCGACACGGTAGTGCGCCTGGATCCGACGAGCGGCGCAATGCAGGTGGTGCCTCTGCCGTCGAAGGGCGTGGGCATCCGCAAGATGATCGTCGATGCGCGCGGCCGGCTCTGGTACATGGGCTCGCACAACGGTCGCCTCGGAGTCATCGAATAAGACCACCCGATAGCCACGCGCGGGCGTAGAGGGCGAGCGAAACCACGATCGAGACCGTCAGGACCACCTGCAGCGCAAGCAGCAGCGCGGGAGCGTCGATCCAGCGCGCGCCGTGGGCGATCGTCGCCGCCAGGGTCAGCAGCGCCAGCGCAGTGTGCGCCTTGCCTGCGCGGTTGGGGGAAGGCCATTGATCCTTGAACTTCGGGTCGATGAGCAGCGGCGCCAGGATCAGCACGTCGCGCGCCACCAGCGCCATCGCCAGCCACAGCGGCAGCAGGCCCTCCCAGGCCAGCACGAACGCCGTGGAAATGACGAACAGCTTGTCGGCGACGGGGTCGAGCACGACACCGACCTGGGATTCCGCGTTCAGCCGGCGCGCGAGCCAGCCGTCGATGCCGTCGGACACGGCGCCGATGGCGAAAACCGCGAACGCCCCCGCGAAACGCTGTTCGGCGAGCAGCACGGCGATCACCGGCACCAGCAACAGGCGCAACAGCGTGATCGCGTTGGGCAGATTCTTCATGGCAGTCGGCGCGATGCGCAGCGCGCTTCCTAGCGCGCGCCGTGCCGGGCGAACCAGTCCTGGATGTCCTGCATCGCGGAGACATCGCCCTGCCGCGCATAGAGCTCGGGCGCAACCGCGAAGTAACCCGCGTGCGCAAGCCGCCGGCAGACATCCTTGATGTGTTCGTGCACGCCGGAGATTTCCTGCACCACGAGCACCAGCGGAAACATGACGCCGGCACTGGGCAGCGCGCGGTAACCAGGGATTTCCCCGTCGCTCACCGGAATCCTCACTTCGCCGGCGATCAGACCCGCATCGCCGGTGTGTATCGTCTGCGCCGCCACCGGCCGTACGGCAGCGGCAAATCCGGTGGCCAGCGTCGTGACGAGGAACGCCCGTCTGGTCAATGGCCGATGATCGTTCGAAGGAAACATGCGCACCTCGTTCACGCAAGGCAGGCGGTCACGTTAGAGCAGCCGCCGCCCTTCTTCAACGGTCCCGCCGGCCGGGCGGCATCGCCGTCGCGCTCTTTTTTCACGGACGATCCAGCGCGATTCCGCCGACGCCGGCGCCGTTGCTCGGCTCGCCGGCCCGCCAGCGCGTCTCGCCATTGGCCAGTCGCGTGGAATAGCGATCGAAGCCGAATTCGTCGATCAAGACGCCGAGACTGAAGATCGGATCTTCGCCGCGGAAGTGGTAGGCATTCTCCCCCGCCGCCCCCTGCGCAACCTCGCTCGCCGCGCGGTAGAAATCGTCGCCGGACAGATCGTGCAACAGCGCGCGGGCCTGCTGTGCGGCGGCGCCCTGGCTCAACGCATCGGCACGATAGACATCGTCGCCGGAGCCATCGATGAGCAGCGCGACCGACTGGTCCCAGGCCGCGCCCTGCCCGGCCGCCGTCATCGACCAGTAGACGTCATCGCCCGCGGCGTCGGCGAGCAGGCCGAACGCCTGGTGAGCGGCGAAGCCCTGTGCATAGCGATTGCCGTAGTACAGGTCGTTTCCGCCTGCGTCGTGCAGCAGCCCGACACCCCAGAAGTAGCCGCCGCCCTGGCTGAATTCGCCGCCCTCATAGCGATCATCCCCGCCCAGATCGAGCAGCACTCCGACCCCGCCCAGATCATAGGGACGGATGCCAACGCCCACTCCCTGGCTGAACGCCATGAATGAAGCCGGAACGCCGTACGCCGAAGGCACCGGCCCGTTGGCGCGATAAAGATCCGCACCGCCCGCGTCCAGCAAGACGCCGAATCCGCGCGGCCCGCCTGCGCCCTGGCTGAAGACTTCGGACCGATAGACGTCCGACTCGGCGCCTTGATCGAGCAGGATCCCGCTGCCATAGAGCGCGGCGCCGGCCGACCACGCAGCGCACTGATAGCGATCGGCGCCAGCGCCGTCGAGCAGGACACCGAAGCCCATGGCACCCGCGCCGCACCCGCCGAGCGCGCTCTCGTAGCGATCATCACCGGCCCGGTCGATCAGTACCGAGACACCCAGCCAGCCGGCACCGGGCCCGCCGACTGCGGCTTCGTAACGGTCGGCGCCCGCGAGATCGATCAGCGTCTGCGTCTCGCCCGGCATCTCCCCGCCCCAGCGATATACGTCATCACCGCCGGGGTCGATCACGGCATAGAGCCGGTCCATCGCATAGCGATTCGGTCCGGGGCCGCCGACCACGACGTAGCCGCCGTCGACTTCGACATGATCGAGGATCTCGCCTTGCACGATGGCGGCGAGCGCGGCAGGCGGGGCGTGCGCGACTCCGGCAGCCTCTACCGGGCGCTGAGCGTTCCGGAGCAGATCGTCGAGGACCGCGAGCAAGCCGGCCAGCTCCAGGCGCATGCTGGATTGCATGGCCCGGATGCCCCGCAACACCTCCGGTTGCCGCAGCAAGGTGCGATCGGCCGCGGTCTTCTGCAGTAGGTAGTGCAGATCCGCGACCGCTTGCGCGCGGTCGATGCCGGCTGCGGCAAAAATGCGGCGCACGCGCGCATTCGCGGAGCTCACGTCCGCCGCGAACTGCGCGAGCCTGACCGGCCCGCTGGGCCAGGTCGTGACGGCGACCGGGCAGTCGAGCGCCAGGTGCTCGCAGATCGTATGGGCGAGCCGGTCGGTCGCTGGCGCGCGCATCCCGGCCACGAGGCGGTCCCGCCAGCGCCTCATCGTGAGAGGCCGCTCCAGCGCCGCGCGAATCAGAGGCAGCTTGTGGTAGCCCGTGTCTCGGCGTGCCAGGTCGGCGAACATCCGATCGAGGCGCCGAGCGATCGGCGCGGCGTCCGGCGCGGCCGCGAGCGCCTGCTCCAGCGGGTCGCCCGCGGAGTCGGCGTCGTCGTCGAAAATGACCGCGGCATAGGGCACGGCTGCGGAATAGTCCGCGGGTCCGGACCAGCGCTCGCGCTCGTCGACCACCAGCTCGACTTGCAGCGGCGTGGCTCCGCGCACGACTTGAAGAAGGAGCCGTGCGCCCGGAGCCGATGCGTCGATGATGGCCCTGGCGCGCGCCGCGTCCACCTCCCTTTCGCCGATGCGCTGGATGCGGTCGCCCTGCATGAGTCCCGCGAGCGCCGCCGGACCGGCCACCATGCCGAGCACCTCCACGCCGCCGCCTTCGGCGTCCCCAAGCCACAGACCCGCAAATGGCGTAGACCCGGCGGGCAGGGCCACGGTCTGCGCGGGGGGTTGCGCCGAGAGCGGGAGTCTCGCTGGATTCGCGCAAGCTGCGCCCAGCGCCAGAGCGCCGATCATGACGGCCGGACGCATCCGCCCGATCAGCCCGAGCACGCCGGCGCTCCCGCGCAAGTCAGGCTCGAACGCCGTCATGTGCGCCGCGAGCCGAGCGCGAGCGGCTCGTCGCGATCGGTGAGGGAAACGACAACGCCGGCCGCCTGGCGCGCAGAGCCGGAAGTCGCCCGCGCGCGGCAGCGGGCAGGCTGCCTTGCTTGTGCTTCTCGGTCCCGAAGGCGACGAGCAATCGCACGGGCCCCGGCTTGGCGTGCCCCTCCCTCGCCGCGTGAACGCGGCGACCCTTGCCTTTGTTCCGGATCCCCCGTGCCCCGCGTCGTTCCAGACATGGAAGGGCTCAGGCCTCGCCGCCGGGCGTCCAGATGCGCGGCCCGCTGTCGCCGGCGAGCGCGAGCATCAGCGCGTTCAGGCGCCGGACGAACGCGGCGGGATCCTCGAGCGTGCCGCCCTCGGCAAGCATCGCCTGGTCGAACAGGATGCGACTCCAGTCGGAGAATCGCGTCTGGTCGGTCTGCGCCTTGAGCCGCTGTACGAGCGGATGCCTGGGATTGATCTCCAGAATCGGTTTGGTGGTGGGTACCTTCTGGCCCGCCGCCTTGAGCAGCCGCTCCAGGTTCATGCTCATGCCGTGCTGGTCCACCACCAGACACGCCGGCGATTCGGTCAGCCGGTAGGTGATCCGCACGTCCTTGACCAGTTCGCCGAGCGCTGCGCCGATGCGCTGCACGAGCTCCTTGTACTCGCCCGCCTCCTGCTCCTGCGCACGCTTCTCCTCGTCGGCGAGCCGGCCCAGATCGAGGTCGCCCTTGGCCACCGAGGCGAGCGGCTTGCCCTGGAACTCGTGCAGGCTGGCCACCACCCACTCGTCGACCCGATCGTACATCAGAAGGACTTCAATGCCCTTCTTGCGGAAGATCTCCAGGTGCGGGCTCGATTTCGCCGCGGGGAAGCTCTCGGCGGTGATGTAGTAGATGCGTTCCTGCCCTTCCTTCATGCGCGCGATGTAATCGGCCAGCGACACGCTCTGCTCCTCGGTGTCGGTATGCGTCGAGGCGAAGCGCAGCAGCTTCGCGATGCGCTCCGCGTTCGCGGGATCCTCGCCGATGCCTTCCTTGAGCACGCGTCCGAACTCGCGCCAGAACGTGGCGTACCTGTCCTTGTCCTTTTCCGCCAGCTCCTCCAGCAGCGCGAGCACCTTGTTGATGCAACCCTTGCGCATCGCCTCGACGTCGCGCGATTCCTGCAGGATTTCGCGCGACACGTTGAGCGGCAGGTCGTTCGAGTCGATCACCCCACGCACGAAACGCAGGTAGGCCGGCAGCAGATGCTCGGCGTCGTCCATGATGAACACGCGCCGCACATAGAGCCTGACGCCATGACGGTGCTCGCGGTCCCACAGATCGAACGGAGCCCGCGACGGCAGGTACAAAAGCAGCGTGTACTCGTGGCGGCCTTCGACCCTGGAGTGCGTCCAGGCAAGCGGCGGCTCGAAGTCGTGGGCGACGTGCTTGTAGAACTCCTGGTACTGGGCGTCGCTGATCTCGCTCTTCGGGCGCGCCCACAGCGCGGAGGCCTGATTGACCTGCTCCTCTTCCTCCTTCGCCACGAACTCGCCCTTGGCCGGGTCCCATTGCTCCTTTCTCATGAGAATGGGCAGCATGATGTGGTCGGAGTACTTGCGGATGATGGCGCGCAGGCGGTTGCCGTCGAGCAGTTCGTCCTCACCGTCTTTCAGATGCAGGATCACGTCGGTGCCGCGAGTCTCCTTGCGCAGCGTTTCGATGGTGTAGTCCCCCTCGCCGCTCGACTCCCAGCGCACCCCGTGCTCGGCCGCAAGCCCCGCGCGCCGGGTGAGCAGGGTCACGCGGTCGGCGACGATGAACGCAGAGTAGAAACCCACGCCGAACTGGCCGATCAGATGCGCGTCCTTGGCCTGATCCCCGGTGAGCCGCTCGAAGAACTCGCGCGTGCCCGACTTCGCGATGGTGCCGATGTTGTCGACCACCTCCTGGCGCGACATCCCCACTCCGTTGTCGGAGATGGTGAGGGTGCGGGCGGCCTTGTCCACGCTGACCCGGATCTTCAGGTCCGAGTCGTTTTCGAACAGCGCCGGGTCGGTCAGCGCCTCGAAGCGCAGTTTGTCGCATGCGTCCGAGGCATTGGAAATGAGCTCGCGCAGGAAGATCTCCTTGTTGCTGTACAAGGAGTTGACCATGAGCTTGAGCAGCTGCTTGACTTCGGCCTGGAATCCCAGGGTTTCTTTGGTGGAAACTTCCGACATGGGGGTGCATCCTCCGTGCGCAAACGTTGAAAACCTTGGGGCGGACGAAGGCGCGTTCAAGGCCCGGCCGGAACTCGCGCGCCACGTGCTTGTCACCCAAACATCGAATCCAGGAGAACCCCATGCCCAGCCCGATGCGCTTCCTGCCCGGTCTGCTCGCCCTCTCGACCGGGTCCGCAGTGGCGGCACTGCCGCTCGACCTGATCAAGCTGCCCGCGGGTTTCTCGATCGAGGTCTTCGCGGCCGGCGTGGCCGACGCCCGCTCGCTGGCGCTGGGCGAAAAGGGCACTGTGTTCGTCGGCACGCGCGCCGAGGGAAAGGTTTACGCGCTCCTCGACGAGGACCGCGATGGCAAGGCGGACCGCCGCTACACCATCGCGACCGGGCTCAATATGCCCAACGGGGTGGCGTTCCGGAAGGGCGCTTTGTTCGTGGCGGAAATCAACCGCATCCTGCGCTTCGACGACATCGAAGGACGGCTCGCCGATCCGCCCCGGCCGGTGGTGGTGAGCGACAGGTTCCCTGGCGACCGCCACCACGGCTGGAAATTCATCGCCTTCGGCCCGGACGACAAGCTCTACGTGCCGGTGGGCGCGCCCTGCAACATCTGCGAGCCCGACCCGGACCGTTACGCCAACATCATGCGCATGAACCCCGACGGCAGCCAGTTGGAAGTGTTCGCGCGCGGGGTGCGCAACACGGTGGGCTTCGCCTGGCATCCGCGAACCGGCGAACTGTGGTTCAACGATCACGGGCGCGACTGGATGGGGGACGACATGCCCTCGGACGAATTGAATCGTGCGCCGCGGCCGGGCATGCATTTCGGCTATCCGTACTGCCATCAGGGCGACACGCAGGATCCCGAGTACGGCCACAAGCGCAAGTGCAGCGAGTTCACGCCACCCGCACTCAAGCTGGGCGGACACGTCGCGCCCGACGGACTGCGTTTCTATACCGGGACCATGTTCCCGCCTGAGTACCGCAACCGGATCTTCATCGCACAGCACGGCTCCTGGAACCGCAGCCGCAAGAGCGGCTATCGCATCATCTCGGTAAGCCTCAGGGACAACGAGCCGGACAAGGCGGAAGTCTTCGCGGAAGGCTGGAAACAGGGCGAACAGAGCTGGGGACGTCCGGTCGACTTGCTGGTCATGCCGGACGGGTCGCTGCTGGTCTCCGACGACCAGGCCGACGCGCTCTATCGCATCACCTACTCGAGGTAGGCGTGCGCGGGGCCGTAGAGGCGCCCGACTTTTCCTGCTCGGGATCGGCGCCGGCGGCGGCCAGCAGGCGCTTGTACGTGTCACCTTCGAGCAGCGCCTGCAATCCCACGTAGTCGGTCTTTCCGGTGGCGAGCAGCGGCATCTCCGGAACGTGGACGATGCGCCGCGCCACCGACAGGTCGTGCGCGCCGAGCGCGCGCGCGGCATCGGCGAGCCGCGCGCGGCTGAGTTGCGGGTCGGTAGTAAACAGCACGGTCGTCTCCCCGCTGAAATCCTGCGCGCGCAGGATCGCGGCATGATGATGGTCGGGCGAGGCTTTTCTCGCCACCTGCTCGATCACGTCGAGCGAGATCATCTCGCCGGCGATCTTGGCGAAACGCTTCACCCGCCCGCAGATGCGGACAAACCCGTCGCCGTCGACTTCGACGACGTCACCGGTGTTGTACCAGCCCTCGCCGAACGAAGACCGCGGCGGCTCCAACAGCCCCGGGTTGGTATAGCGGTAGTAGCCCAGCATCAGGTTGGGGCCGCGGATATGCAGCACTCCGCCTTCACGAATGCCATCGAAGGGTTCGAGTCGGTAATCGACCCCAGGGAGGAACCGGCCAACGCTGCCGCGGCGGACGCTTCCCGGCGTGGCGAGCGCGATGACCGGCGCGGCTTCCGTGGCGCCGTAGCCCTCGTAGATCCGCAGGCCGAACTTCTCCATCCAGGCGCGCGCCACCTCCGGGGCCAGCTTCTCGCCGCCCGAGATCACGTAGCGCAGCCGACGGAAATCCATCGGGCTGGCGTGACGCGCATAGTAGGAGAGAAAGGTACTGGTACCGAACAGAATCGTGCAGTCGCGCCGGTACGCGATTTCCGGTATCGCGCGGTAGCGCAGCGGCGAGATGTACAGAAGGAGCCGGGTGCCAGTGATCAGCGACAGAAGCATGCCGGCGGTAAAACTGTAGGCATGATAGATGGGCAGCGGGTTGAGCACCTTGTCTTCGACTGTGAAGTCGAACACCGCCCGCAACTGGGCCACGTTGGCCACGACCGCGTGGTGGGAGAGCACGACGCCTTTGGGCCGATCTTCGGAGCCCGAAGTGAACAGGACCACGGCCGGATCGAGGTTGGACTGCCTGGCGATCACCAGGCGCGGAAAGCGCAGAGCGAACAGCACCAGCCAGAGCTTGTCGGCGAGGCCGAACTCGGAGCGGATGTCTTCCAGGTACAGCAGGTTCCAGTCCGCGAGTGCCTGGACGAGCGATTCGAGCTTCGCCTGCTCGATGAACTTGCGCGAGGTGACGACGTTGCGCACCCGGGCTGCGACCGCCGCGCTTTGCACCCCGAGGGCGCCGCTCGTGTAGTTGAAGATGGCCGGCACCCGGCCCGCCGCGGACACGCCCATCACCGCGCACACCGAAGCGATCACGTTCGGCAACAGCAGGCCTACGTTCTCACCGGGAGCGGTGTGACGGCGGATCCAGCGCGAGATCGCGAGGCTGCCTTTCAGCAAATCGCCGTAGGACTTCGGCTCTTCGTTGTGGTCCTCCATCAGCAACCGTCGGCGCCCGTGCACCGCGATGGCGTCCAGAAAGCACTCGAAGATCGGCTTGCTCGAATGCGAATGCAACCACATCGACTGCATGATGTCGGCCAGCCGGCAGGTAGCGAAGGCGCGCCGGCGCCGCCCATGGGCGGCCGTTCCCCCGTCGATCCGGGCCGGGGGCAACACGCTGAGCGACACCGAAGGCAGGAGCGGAGGTCTGGTCGAGCGCGCCAGACCGCGGCCATCGGCTTCGACACGAACCGGGACCACCGGGGCCCCGCTTTTCAGCGCGATCAACGCGGCCACCGGATAGACCTTCATGACGCCGTCACCCGCGTTGATCCGGCCTTCGGGATACAAGACGACCGGGCGACCGGTCCTCAGCAGGCGCAACACCCGCTTGATGGTGCGCGGGTTGTTGACGTCGAGCGCTTCGTGGTCCACGAGGCGCAACACGGCACGCCACCAACGGGATCGCGCTTCTTCCGGCGGAACGACGATCACCGGTTCGCGGGGCAGAAACAGCCCCAGCAGCAGCGCATCGAGCCGCAACAGGTGATTGGAAACCACCAGCAGCCGGTTGTTGTGTTTGAAGGGCGTCAGGTCACCGCGTACTCGCACGCGTAGCAGCACCCTGAGCAACAAGCGGAGGGCAAATCTTATTGTCACGAAGCGGCCCGCATCTCCGACGGTCGCTGCATTGTCCGCGTGGGAGCGCTCTTAAGTCAACAAAATCCGCAAGTTGCACAGCCATGCAAAGGCTCGGCGACAAGGGCCCGATTTTATGCCGCTGGCAAAACCTCCTTCCAGAAACGTCGCCTTAGGGAGACGAGTTCATGCAACTTGTTGAGCACTAAGAGAAAAAGGCAAATCTATCAGAGCGTTAGATTTGCAAACCTGCCGCGACTTGGCTAGATTGGCCCAAGCACTATGTTCGGAAACCGCTGTGCGATTGCGTCTGGCCCACCAGCCGGTAAGCCTCCGCCCCAGGATGCCGGTTCAGAGTTTTCGCCAGCCGGTTGCGCAGTGCAACGAACCTTCTCGTCGCTAGGAGAAACACAAAATGGACATGACCGTACCCCAGGCCGTACTGAGCCTACCCACCCGGACCTCCGTCTCGACGCCGAACCCGGCCGCGGCCGGTCCTTCTCTGGCAGGACCCAATGAGTACTTTTTCTCGGAACAGCTGTCGGCTTTCTATGACTATGCGCTGCGCGCGGTGTGGCTGCGGTGGAAACCCATGCCGCGACCGAATTTCAACCCCGATCTGCTGAGCGACCTGAGCCGCTACTGCCGCTTTCTGACCCAGACCGAGGGCCGCCTCGAGGTCGACGGGCAGACCGCCCACATCGAGTACGCGGTTCTCAGCTCGGGAGTCAAAGGGGTCTTCAACCTGGGCGGGGACTTGCAGCTCTTCGTCCGGCTCATCGAACAGCAGGACCGGGAGGGCCTGCTCAAGTACGGCCGTGCGTGCATCGACGTTCTTTACCGCAACTACATCGGGCATGGCCTGCCGATTACGACCGTCTCGCTGGTGCAGGGAGAGTGCCTGGGAGGCGGGTTCGAGGCGGCGCTTTCATCCGACGTACTGATCGCCGAGCGGCAGGCGCGCTTCGGCTTTCCTGAAATCATGTTCAACCTGTTCCCGGGCATGGGCGCCTATTCTTTCCTGGAGCGCAAGATCGGCCGGCGCCTGACCGAGGAGCTGATCTCCAGTGGCAAGGTGTACAGCGCCGATGATATGCTGGCCTTGGGGGTGGTGGATCTCGTCGTCGAGGAAGGCAGAGGAGAGTCGGAAGTCGCGGCCTTCATCCAGGCCCGGGTGCGCAACCGCAACGGACTCAACGGCATCGCGGCCGCCAGGCGGCGCGTGGCCAAGCTCGACTACCAGGAGCTCGACGCCGTCGTGGAAGTCTGGGTCGACACGGCGCTGCGCCTCACGCATCGCGATCTGAAGCTGATGCAGCGTCTGGTCGCACGTCAGAGCGAAATGGGCGGCGCGCGGGCACTCCACTGAAATCGGTCAGTGAGCGCTCCCAAGGGGGTGTGCCGAACCGCCGGTTCGGCGCGAGAACACAAGCGCACGTTTCATGGCTCAGAACGGGTCCGAATACACGATTCAAGAGGCCGCGGCCAAGCTCGGCATTCCGGTGCAGAAGTTGCGCCGGTGGGACGTACAGGGCGTGCTGGTGGCGCGGCGTACCGGCGGCGGCCACCGGCGCTATGCGCGCGAGATCATCGACGGCCTGGCGAACTCCGCTGCGCCGCCCAGGGAAGACCGGCAGAATGACGAACTGGCGGCCGCGCGCAAGTCGCTCAAGGAAAAGCGCCGCGTCATCCAGCTTCTGCTGGAAAGCGAAGCACGCTACCGCGACCTGGTCGAAACTTCCCATGATCTGATATGGACCACGGACGCGCTGGGCCGCTTCACCTACCTGAACAACGGCTCGCTGGACATCTTCGGCCTGCATCCCAAGGATCTCATCGGGCGCTGCTTCTTCGATTTCGAGGCGCGGCCGTCGCACATCTCCAACCGGCGCTTCCTGTCCACCCTGCGCAAGCACGGCGAAGTCAAGGACTACATCACGCACCTGATCGCGGCTGACGGGAGCGACCGCTGGGTCGGCATCAATGCCCGGGTCTCGTACGACGATGACGGGCGTATCGTCGGACTGCGCGGCACCGCGCGCAACATTACCGAGCAGCACCGTTCGGCGCTGCAGATCGAGTATCTGGCCACGCACGACTCGCTGACCGGCCTGCCCAACCGGGTGAGCCTGCAGCGCACTCTGGAAGCCGCGCTCGCGTCGGGAGAAAAGGGCGCCGTGCTGCAGCTCGACATCGATCATTTCAAGTACGTCAACGACAACTTCGGGCATCGCGCCGGAGACCAGTTGCTGATCGCGGTGGGGGGTGTGCTCAAGGATCTCGTCAAGGAGCGCAATGCCGGGGTGTTCCGGCTTGGCGGCGACGAGTTCGCCCTGCATCTGCCGGACGCGCTGCGCAGCGAGGCGATCAGCACCGCCGAGGCGGTGCTCGACACGCTGCGGCGCTTCAAGCCGCAGATGGCGCACGACACCTGGCTGTCGACCCTGAGCGCTTCGATCGGCATCGCCACCTATCCTTTCCAAGGCGGGGACGTGGCCACGCTGCTCGCCAACGTCGACATCGCCATGTACCAGGCGAAGGACGACGGCCGCAACCGCTTCGTGCTGCACGACATCACATCGGAGGAACTGCGCGCGACGCATCGCCGCGTGCACTGGGCGCGGGAACTCAGGCAAGTGCTCGACCAGGACCGAATCACGGTCTGGTCGCAGCCCGTGGTACGGCTCTCCGACCGCCAGACGGTGCACCACGAGCTGCTGGCTCGAATCAGCGACCGCAATGGCGAGGTCGTGCTCCCCGCGCAATTCATCCAGATCGCCGAAGAACTGGGTCTCGTCCGGGAAATCGATCTACGTGTGGTGGAGAAGCTGCTCGGCTACCTGTCCGCTGCGGAGCGACGCGGGCAGAAGGCGCGCTACTTCGTCAACCTGTCGCGCGCCAGCATCTCCGACCCGAACTGGGTGCAGCGTTTCAGGCGCCTGCTCGAAAGCGCCAGCGTGACTCACAGTCAGCTCGTGTTCGAGATCACCGAGACGGCGGCGATGGCCAACGTCAATCTGACGCAGAGATTCATCGCCGACCTGCGCCGGCTCGGCTGCCGTTTCGCGCTGGATGACTTCGGCGCGGGCTTCAGCTCCTTCTACTATCTGAAGCGTTTCGACGTCGATTATCTCAAGATCGACGGCAGCTTCGTGCAGGAGGTGGCGAAGGACGACGCGGCGAAGCTGTTCGTCCGGGCGCTGTGCGACGTGGCAATGGGGCTGAACAAGCAGGTCATCGCGGAATGGGTCGAGTCCCCCGCGGCGCTCGAGATTCTCGCGGGCATGGGCGTGGAGTACGCCCAGGGCCACCTGTTCGGTGCGCCGAAGCTTCTGATTCCTGAAACGCCCGCCCTGCCCGCCGACGAAGCGCGCAGCGCCTGAACCGAAGCAAGACCCATCTCATGATCGCTCACGCGTGCGAGGAAGGCGGCTTTCATCGGACCGCCCGGCCGCGTCGGGCACAGAGCCAGCACCACCAGCGTCGGCGAGGATCGTTCCATCCCGCGGGTTGGCGTTTGCGTGCGCCTTTCCGGGTGAGGCCGATCGCTAGACTTTCCACTCGCCCCGGGCGAGTTTCTCCGCGATCAGCAGGCCGAGCATGGTCTTGGCGTCGGCGATGCGGCCGTCGCGGATCCAGGACAGCGCTTGCTCCAGGGGAACGACGAGCGACTCCAGGAACTCCCCGTCGTCAAGCGCCTTGCCCTTGAATTCCAGCCCGCGCGCGAGATAGAAGTCGATGCGCTCGTTGGAGTAGCCCACGCACGGATACAGCGGTCCCAGCGCGGACCACTCGCGCGCCGTGTAGCCGGTCTCCTCCAGCAGCTCGCGCTGGGCGGTTCGCAGGGACGGTTCTCCCGCTTCGAGTTTGCCGGCCGGCAGCTCGTAGCAGTGCATTGCGACCGGATAGCGGTACTGCCGCTCCAGCAGGATCGATCCGTCGTCGAACACCGGCAGGATCAGCGCCGCGCCGGGGTGAAGGACGTACTCGCGGCGAGCCTGCCCGCCGTCTGGCAGGCGCACCTCGTCCTCGTTGACCTGCAGCAAGCGCCCGCGATAGACGGTGCGCGAGGCGATCGGCTTCTCGGTGAAGTCCGCGCTCATATCTGGAAGGAAAGCTGGATGGCGCGCTCGCAGGCCGCGAGCAGCGCGCCGGGGAGCAGACCCAGCGCGATCACGGCGATTGCGTTAAGCGCCATGAGCAGCCGGGACTCGGGAAGCGCGGCCACGCCGACGCGATCAGGCGAGTCATCGAAATACATCAGCTTCACCAGTCGCAGATAGTAGAACGCGCCGATCAGCGAAAACAGCACAGCGACGACGGCCAGCCATACCTGCCCGACCGACACCACCGCCTGCAGCACGAACAGTTTTGCCCAGAAACCGACCGTGGGCGGCACTCCCGCCATGGAGAACATCAGCAGCAGCATGACGAACGCGTACCACGGACTCTTCTGGTTCAACCCCTTGAAGTCGTCCAGCTCTTCGGCCTCGAAGCCTTCGCGCGCCATCAGCAGGATCATGCCGAACGCGCCCAGACCCATCAGAACGTAGACGACCGCGTAGAACATCGCCGCGCCGTATCCCTCGACGGTTCCCGACAGCACCCCCAGGAGCAGAAAGCCCATGTGCGAGATCGTCGAATAGGCGAGCATGCGCTTCAGGTTGCTCTGCGCGATCGCCGCGAGGTTGCCCAGGGCGAGCGAGGCGACCGCCAGCAGGATCAGCATCTGTCGCCACTCCGCGGCGATCGCCTCCGCGCCCAGCGCGGATACCAGAAGCCGCATGATGAAGGCGAAGGCGGCAAGCTTGGGCGCCGTGCCGATCATCAGTGTGGCGGCGGTCGGCGCGCCATGGTAGACGTCGGGCACCCACATGTGAAACGGCACCGCCCCGAGCTTGAACCCGATGCCCGCCACCAAGAATACCAACCCGAACAGCAGAATGCGGGGAATCGCCGCCCCGCCGGCAATCCGCTCGGCCACGTCGGTGATCTCCAGCGAACCGGTCGCTCCGTAGATCATGGACATGCCGTAGAGCAGCATTCCGGAGGCAAGCGCCCCCAGTACGAAGTACTTCATCGCGGCCTCGGTGCTGCGGGCAGAATCGCGTTGCAGCGCCACCATCGAGTACAGCGACAGCGACATCAGCTCCAGCCCCAGGTAGAGGATCAGCAAGTGATTGGCAGAAATCATCACCATCATGCCGAGTGCCGCGAACAACGCCAGCACGAAGAACTCGCCACGGAACATCCCGCGCGGGATCAGATAGGCGCGCGAATAAGCCAGTCCCACCGCGACCGAGGCGCAGACCAGCAGCTTCAAGGCATCGCCCATCGGATCGGCCACGAACATGCCGTTTAGCGCATAGACTACGTCGTCGCCCCCCTCCAGGACCGCGATCGCCGCCGTGGCCGCGAGCGCGGCCTGCGCCAGGACATAAGTGACCCTGCGCCTCTCCTCGCGCAGGAACAGGTCCACGAGCAGGATCACCGACACCGCCAGCAGAAGAAAAGCCTCCGCCGCTGCCGGGACGAGATCGCCGAACCAGGGAATGTCGTTCATTGAACCGTCCTCGATCTTCTTCCCGAGTTGCGGGCCGCCGACTTCATCCTGTTCTCACAGCTTGGACCGCGCGACGTGCTGCAGCAGCCCCTCCACCGAGGCGTGCAGCACTTCGGTGAAGGGTGCCGGGTGGATCCCCATCCACAACACCGCCAGCGCCGCCAGGCCGAGCACCAGCGCCTCGCGCCACGAAATGTCGGTCAGCGCGCCGACCCGGCTGTTGGCCACCGCGCCAAAGACGACGCGCTTGTACATCCACAGCGTATAGGCCGCGCCGAACACCAGGGTGGTCGCGGCCGCGGCGGCGTACCAGAAGTTCTCGTCCATCGCACCCATGACGACCAGAAACTCGCCCACGAAACCGCTGGTTCCGGGCAGGCCCGAGTTCGCCATGGCGAAGAGCATGAAGAAAGCCGCGAACGCGGGCATGGTATTCACCACTCCGCCGTAGTCGGCGATCAGCCGCGAGTGCAGGCGATCGTAGAGCACTCCCACACAGAGAAACAGCGCCCCGGAAACGAAGCCGTGCGAGATCATCTGCATGACGGCCCCCTCCAGGCCATGCGCGTTGAACAGGAAGGTGCCCAGCGTCACGAATCCCATGTGGGAGATCGAGGAGTAGGCGATCAGCTTCTTCAAGTCGTTCTGCACGAGCGCCACCAATCCGATGTAGACCACCGCGATCAAGGACAGCGCAATCACCGCCGGAGCGGCCACGTGACTCGCATCCGGCAGGATCGGCAGCGACAGGCGGATGAATCCGTAGGCGCCGAGCTTGAGCATGATGGCCGCCAGCACCACCGAGCCCCCCGTGGGCGCTTCCACATGCGCGTCCGGGAGCCAGGTATGCACCGGCCACATGGGCACCTTGACGGCGAAGGCGGCGAAGAAGGCGACGAACAGCAGCAGCTGGGCGGCGAGCGGGATCTCCATGCGGTAATAATCCGGCAGCGAGAAGCTCCCGCCGGACACGTTGTACAGGTAGATCAGCGCCACCAGCGTGAGCAGCGAACCGAGCAGCGTGTAGAGGAAGAACTTGAGCGCGGCGTACACGCGGTTCGGGCCGCCCCAGATCCCGATCACCAGGAACATCGGGATCAGAGTGGCCTCGAAGAAAACGTAGAACAGCGCAGCGTCCAGCGCGCTGAACACCCCATTCATGATCCCGGACAGGAACAGGAATGACGCCATGTACTGAGCCACGCGGTTGCGGATCACCTCCCAGCCGGCGATCACCACCAGCACGGTGGTGAAACAGTTGAGCAGGATGAGCAGCAGAGAGATGCCGTCGATGCCCAGGTGATAGTGGATATTGAACGACTCGATCCACGGGACTCGCTCGACAAACTGCATCTCACCACTCGAGCGATCGAAGCCCGTCCAGAGCGGAATCGCGACCAGGAAACCGCCAACCGCGCCGCCGAGCGCGAGCCAGCGGGCCGCCCGGGCGTTGCGCTCCGGGCCGGTGAGCAACACAGCCACGCCGGCCAGGATCGGCAGCCAGATCACGGTGGACAGCGGTGCGAGCCCCAGCATGACCGAACGCTCACGCGCGCGCGAACCAGATCGTCAACAGGATGAACACGCCGACGATCATGGTGAACGCATAGTGATAGATGAATCCGGACTGGACCTTGCGCACCAGGCCCGCGAACCAGGCCACCAAGCGCGCCGAACCGTTGACCAGCACTCCGTCGATCACGCCCTCGTCCCCTACGCGCCACAACCCGCGGCCGACCGCCCGAGCCCCTCCGGCGAAGAACCAGTCGTTGAAGCGGTCGAAGTAGTACTTCTGTTCGAGAAGCACGTACAGCGGCTTGACCGCCTCCTGGATTCGCGCCGGCAGGTCGGGGCGCTTCAGGTACAGATACCAGGCCACGAACGCACCGGCGGCCGCCAGCCAGAATGGAGCGGCGCCGAAACCGTGCACCGCCATCGCCAGCCACCCGTGGAATCCGGCCGCCAGCACGGCGACGACATCGTGCTGCGCGGAAACGCGGATTGCATCGCCGAAGAATCCCGAAAGCAGCGGCCCGACCGCCGCCGCGCCGATCGCCATCGAGGGCAGCGCCAGCGCGACCAGCGGAAGCCACACGACGGGCGGTGATTCCCGGGGCGAACCCGCACGGTGTGCGTCGTGGCCGTGCGGCTGCGCGACGCCGGCGCCGCGACCGGAAGCGGTCTCGGCGAACCGCTCCTTGCCTTCGAAGACCAGGAAGTACATGCGGAAGCTGTAGAGCGCCGTCACGAAGACGCCGACCGTCAGGGCCGCATAGGCGAATCCCGCGCCGGGCAGCCTGGACAGGTGCACGGCCTCGATGATGCTGTCCTTGGAATAAAAGCCCGAGAGAAACGGAAAGCCGATCAACGCCAGCGTCCCGATCAACGAGGTGATCCAGGTAATCGGCATGTAGCGCCGCAGCCCGCCCATCCGGCGCATGTCCTGGTCATGGTGCAGGGCGATGATCACCGAGCCGGCGCCGAGGAACAGCAGCGCCTTGAAGAAGGCGTGCGTCATCAAATGGAAGATGGCGATCGAATAGGCCGAGGCGCCCAGCGCGGCCGTCATGTAGCCCAGTTGCGAGAGCGTGGAGTAGGCCACGACGCGCTTGATGTCGTTCTGCACGATGCCGAGCAAACCCATGAAGAGCGCGGTGATCGCCCCGATCACCATGACGAACGACAGCGCGGCCTCCGACAGCTCGAACAGAGGCGACATGCGTGCAACCATGAAGATGCCCGCGGTCACCATGGTGGCGGCGTGAATGAGCGCCGAGATCGGAGTTGGGCCCTCCATGGAATCCGGCAGCCAGACGTGCAGGGGAAACTGCGCGGACTTGCCCATCGCGCCGACGAACAGGCACAGGCAGACGGTGGTGATGAGCGGCCATTCGATCCCATGCGCGCTCCAGACCAGATCCGCGCTCTTCGCCGGCGCCGCGGCGAACACGTCGGCGTAGTGCAGCGTGCCGAAGTGCGTGAGGATCAGCGCGACGCCCAGCAGAAACCCGAGGTCGCCCACACGGTTAACGAGAAAGGCCTTCAGGGCGGCGTAGTTCGCGCTGGGGCGCGTGTACCAGAAACCGATCAGCAGGTAGGAGACCAGGCCCACCGCTTCCCAGCCGAAGAACAGCTGCAGGAAGTTGTTGCTCATCACCAGCATGAGCATCGAGAAGGTGAAGAGCGAGATGTAGCTGAAGAAGCGCTGGTAGCCGGGATCGTCGGCCATGTAGCCAATGGTGTAGATGTGCACCATGAGCGACACGAAGCTCACCACCAGCATCATCGTGGCGGAGAGCCGGTCGATCAGGAAGCCGATCTCGAACCGGACTCCTCCACTCGTGGCCCAGGTGTACACCGCGCCGTCGAAAGTATTCCCGGCGAGGACGTCCAGGAACACGAGGGCGGCGGCGGCGGTGGACACTGTCATGCCGAGGATGGTGACCCAGTGAGCGCCGGCGCGTCCGATCTGCCGGCCGAACAGGCCTGCGATGATCGAGCCGGCGAGCGGCGCCAGCGGGACGAGCAGATAGAGACCCTTCATGTGACGAACCGCGCCAGGGGCGAGGGGAGTGGATCGAGGAAAGCCCCGCCCGGACCCGCGATTCGGGAGTTGCCGGATGCGGTGCGCGGCGTCGCTGGCTCGCGTAGCCCTTCGTTCCTCACTGCTGCCTCCTCATGCCCTTTCATCCTTTCAAGCGGTCCAGGTCGTCGACATTGATGCTGCGTACGTTGCGGAACAGAACCACCAGGATCGCCAGGCCGATGGCCGACTCGGCAGCGGCCACGGTCAGAATGAAGAACACGAACACCTGACCCGCGATGTCGTCGAGGAAATGAGAAAAGGCAACGAAGTTCAGGTTCACCGCGAGCAGCATCAGCTCGATCGCCATCAGCAGAATGATGACGTTCTTGCGATTGAGGAAGATGCCGACGATGCTGATCGCGAACAGGATGGCCCCCAGGATCAGGTAGTGGGAGAGCGAGATCACGCCGCACTCCCGGGGCAGCACGAAGGACAAGGATCAAGCCGTGAGGCATCGACATCACCCAGCCGCGCACGCACACGCAACGCTCCGCCCCGCGCTTCCGACACCTTATTCCTCACCGGGTTTCTCCGCCGGCATCGACACGAGCCGCACGCGGTCCTGCCGTCGGACCTTGATCTGCGCCGCAGGATCCACGTACTTCGTGTCCTTGCGGCGGCGCAGCGTCAGCGCGATCGCCGCGACGATGGCCACGAGCAGGATCACGGCCGCGATCTCGAACGCGTATACGTAGTCGGTGTACAGAACGCGCCCGAGCGCCTTGGTGTTGCTGTAACCCGGCTCTCGCGCCGCAGAAGCCGGCGTGCCCTCCAGGCCGAAGTAGCGCCCGCCCAGCACGACCGCCATTTCAGCCACCATGATCCCGGCCACCGTGAGCCCGGGCACCAGATAGTCCCAATAGCCCTCGCGCAGCCGATCCAGGTTGATGTCGAGCATCATCACCACGAACAGGAACAGCACCATGACCGCGCCCACGTACACGAGCACCAGCGCGATCGCCAGAAACTCGGCTTCGAGGAGCAGCCACAGGCCGGCGGCGGTGAAGAAGGCCAGCACCAGGAACAGCGCCGAATGCACAGGGTTGCGCGCAGTGATGACGCGCAGCGCCGCGAACAGCAGGATCGCCGCGAAAAAGTAAAAGACGCCGCTTTGGAAATCCACGTTGTTATTGGTTGGTAAGGATTGAGGGGTGAAGGGTGCTCCCCTCACGCCTCACGCCTCACCGGTACCTGGCATCCTCCGCGCGATCCCTGGCGATCTGCTCCTCGTAGCGGTCTCCGATCGCGAGCAGCATTTCCTTGGTGTAGACGAGGTCGCCGCGTTTCTCGCCGTGGTACTCGAAGATGCGCGTCTCCACGATCGAGTCGACCGGACAGGACTCCTCGCAGAAACCACAGAAGATGCACTTGGTCAGGTCGATATCGTAGCGCGTCGTGCGGCGTGTGCCGTCCGCGCGCTGCTCGGATTCGATCGTGATGGCGAGCGCCGGGCACACCGCCTCGCACAGCTTGCAGGCAATGCAGCGCTCCTCCCCATTGGGATAGCGCCGCAACGCGTGCAGTCCGCGGAAGCGGGGGCTCTGCGGAGTCTTCTCTTCCGGATACTGGACGGTGACCTTGCGAGCGAACAGGTAACGGCCGGTCAGCATCAGGCCCTTGAACAGCTCGAAGAGCAGGAAGGTGCGGAAAAAATCGCGCAGGCGCCCGATCATGTGCGTCGCCTCACCACGGCCACCAGGCGGTGCGCATCAGCGCGCCGATCAGGACCAGCCACACCAGGGTCAAGGGGATGAACACTTTCCAGCCCAGGCGCATGATCTGATCATAGCGATAACGCGGGAAGGTCGCGCGGAACCAGAAAAAGCAAAAGAGCAAGAACGCGACCTTGGCGGCCAGCCAGAGGAACCCGTCCGGCACGCCCGGTACCGGCGCCAGCCACCCGCCCAGGAACATGATCGAGGCGAGCGTGGACACCAGGATCATGTTCGCGTATTCGGCCAGGAAGAACACCGCAAAGGCGGTTCCCGAGTATTCCACATGGAAGCCGGCGACGATCTCGGACTCGCCCTCCGCGACGTCGAACGGCGCGCGGTTGGTTTCAGCGACCGCGGAGACGAAATAGACCAGGAACATGGGCAACAGGGGAATGAGGTTCCAGCCCAGCATTCCCCAAGGGGTGCGCTGCGCCTCGACGATCTCGGTCAAGTTGAGACTGGCCGACATCATCAGCACGCACACCAGGGCAAAACCCATCGCGATCTCGTATGCGACGATCTGCGCGGCAGAGCGCATCGCACCCAGAAAGGCGTACTTCGAGTTCGAAGCCCATCCCGCCACGATCACTCCGTAGACGCCCATCGAGGTGATGGCCATGATGTAGAGCAGACCGGCGTCGATGTCGGCAAGTACCCATCCGTCGGCGAACGGCACGACCGCCCAGGCCGCGAGCGCGGGCATCAGCGAGAGCACTGGAGCAGAGATGAACAGGAAGCGGTTCGCCCCGGAAGGGATGACCACTTCCTTGATGAGCAGCTTCAGGACGTCGGCGAAGGGCTGCGCCCAGCCGCGCAGGAAGTGCACGCCGAAGAAGGTCACCCGATTCGGGCCGAGGCGCAGCTGCATGTAGCCGATCACCTTGCGCTCGGCGAGGGTCAGCAGCGCCACGCACAGGATGACCGGCACAACGATGGCCAGGATCTTCGCCAGGGTCCACAGGGTGAGCGCGGCGCCGGGTCCGACAAGGTTCTCCAGCCAGTCCATATCAGACGCCCGCCTTCTCGTGCGCCGGCGCACGCTCGAGGGATACGGTGCCGAACGGGGCGCCGAGCCGGCTGGTTTCGGGGCAGGCCGTGGCCAGCCGCACGCAATCGGGCGGCAGCCGGTCGTCGCGCCCGAACCCGACCACGACGCTCGCGCCGTCCTGAGTCACGCGCACCAGATCCGCGCTTTGCAAGCCGAGCCGCTCGATCAGCTGTCCCGGCAGCCACGCTTTGGCGACCTGGGCATCGCGCGTGCGCTGCAGGGAGCTCGCCCGGCGGACGATGCCGTCCGTATGGTAGATGGGAACTTCGCCGACGCGCTCCAGCCCGGCCACGCCGGGCTGCGCAACGCAAAGCTCGATGTCGAGGCGGTTGTCGAGCCGTGCCGCGATCTCGCCGATCGAACTGTCCAACGCGCGACGCACGTCCTCAATGGTCTCGTAGCCAAAGCCGGCGATGCCGAGAAGCGTGCCCAGCACGCGCAGCACCTTCCAGGCGGGACGCGCCTGTCCGAGCGGCCGCACGACGGCCTGAAAACGCTGCAGCCTGCCCTCGGCGTTGACGAACGTCCCCGGCGTTTCCGTGAAAGGCGCCACGGGCAGCAGGACCTGCGCGTAGTCCATCGCGCCGTGGCGATAGGGCGAGAGCGCGATGACGCACTCGGCGGCGCTCATCGCAAAGCGCGCCAGGCGCGGATCGGAGATGTCGAATTCCGGCTCGGCATGCAACAGCAGGTAAGCCTTGAGCGGCTGCTGCAGCATGGCGAGCACGTGGCGGCCGGCCCCCTCCGCGCCCGGCCAGGCCCGGGCCAGATAGCCGCCGACGCTGTTGGCGGATTCGCCGAGAAAGCCGAACCGCGCTCCGGCAGTTTCCGCCAACATCGCGGCGAGCGCCTGCAGTTGCGCGCGTGCCGGATGATGAGCGGCCAGGTTGCCCAGCAGGATCGCGGGGCGCTCGCCCGAGGTGAGGCTTTGCGCAATGCGTTGCGCCTCCTCGCCCGGCGCGAGCCCGGCAAGCGCCGCGGGTGCCGCAACCCCCATCAGACGCGCAGCCGCCACGGCGATTTCCGCCAGCGCGAGCGGCATCGCGCTCGGCGCCACGATGCGCTTGGCATGGACCCGGGTCAGCAGATCGTCGTCCACCGGGTTGACGATGCACAGCTGCGCGCCCCTTTTCACCGCCTGGCGGATGCGGTGCGCCAGCAGCGGCTGTTCCTTGCGCAGCGTAGAGCCCACGACCAGGACACGGTCGAGAAGGCCGATGTCGGCGATCTTCATGCCGAGCCACGGCACGCCGCGCATGGCGCGCTCGGCGGAGAAATCGCTCTGTCGCAGCCGGAAGTCGACATTCGCGCTGCCCAGCCCGCGCGCGAGCTCGCCGAGCAGATAGAGCTCCTCGAGGGTGGCAATCGGGGCCGCGAGTGCCCCGATGGCAGCGCCGCCATGTGTCGCTCGCACGCGCGCCAGTTCCTTCGCCGCGTGATCAAGAGCGGTCGGCCAATCGACTTCCTGCCACGCACCCTCGCGCTTGATCATGGGTGCGGTAAGCCGGTCGGGGGCGTTCAATCCCTCATAGGAAAAGCGGTCGCGATCGGACAGCCAGCACTCGTTGATCTCCTCGTTCTCGAGCGGCAGCACCCGCATCACGCGGTCATGCATGACCTGTACCACCAGGTTCGAGCCCAGCGAGTCGTGGGGCGCGACCGATCTGCGTCGCGCAAGCTCCCAGCTGCGTGCGCGGAAGCGAAACGGCTTCGAGGTCAAGGCGCCGACCGGACAAAGATCGATCATGTTTCCGGACAATTCGGAGTCCACCGTGCGTCCGACGAAGGCGATGATTTCGGCATGCTCGCCGCGTCCGGCCATGCCCAGCTCCATCACGCCGGCGATCTCCTGGCCGAAGCGCACGCAGCGCGTGCAATGGATGCAGCGGCTCATCTCCTCGGCCGCCACCAGCGGGCCCAGGTCCTTGGGCGCAACCACACGCTTGGGCTCGCGATAGCGCGACTTCGACGGACCGTAACCCACGGCCAGATCCTGCAGCTGGCACTCGCCTCCCTGGTCGCAGACCGGGCAGTCGAGCGGATGATTGATGAGCAGGAATTCCATGACCCCCTTCTGTGCCTGGACTGCGATCTCCGAATGCGTCCAGACCTTCATGCCTTCGGTCGCGGGGGTCGCGCAGGCGGGCAGCGGTTTCGGCGCCTTTTCCACGTGCACAAGGCACATGCGGCAGTTGGCGGCGATCGACAGCTTGCGGTGATAGCAGAAGTGCGGCACATAGACGCCCAGGCGGTTGGCGGCGTCCATGATCGTGCTGTTTTCCGGCACCTCGACCGGCCTGCCATCGATTTCGAGACGGACCATGGGTCAGCCGACCGGACAGCACTTCTCGCGGACGTGGTACTCGAACTCGCCGCGGAAGTGTTTGATGAAGGAGCGCACCGGAAGCGCGGCCGCATCGCCCAGCGCGCAGATGGTCCGGCCCTGGATGTTCTCGGCCACCGAGTTCAAGGTATCGAGGTCCTCTTCTAGCCCTTCGCCGCATTCGATGCGATGGATCATGCGGTAGAGCCATCCGGTGCCCTCTCGGCACGGCGTGCACTGACCGCAGGATTCCTCGAAATAGAAATAGGACAGTCGCCGCAGACAGCGCACCATGCAGCGCGTGTCGTCCATGACGATCACCGCCCCCGAGCCGAGCATCGAACCGGCCTTGGCGATCGCGTCGTAATCCATGTCCGTGGCCATCATCACCTCGCCGGGCAGCACCGGCATCGAGGAGCCGCCCGGAATGACCGCTTTCAGCGCGCGTCCGCCCCGCACGCCACCCGCCATCTCGAGCAACCGCGCGAACGGCGTACCCAGCCTCAGTTCGTAGTTGCCGGGCCGCTCGACGTCGCCCGAGACCGAGAAGATCTTGGTGCCGCCATTGTTGGGCCGGCCGAGCGCCAGGTAGTTCTCGCCGCCGTTCAGCACGATCCAGGGAACGGCGGCAAACGTTTCGGTGTTGTTGATCGTGGTCGGCTTGCCGTAGAGCCCGTAGCTCGCAGGGAACGGTGGCTTGAACCGCGGCTGGCCTTTCTTTCCCTCGAGCGATTCGAGCAGCGCGGTCTCTTCGCCGCAGATGTACGCACCCCAGCCGTGGTGCGCGTACAGATCGAAGGAGAAATCCGAGCCCAAGATGTTCCGGCCCAGATAGCCGGCAGCGTAGGCCTCCGCCAACGCCTCCTCGAAGCGTTCGTAGATTTCCCAGATCTCGCCGTGGATGTAGTTGTATCCCACCGTGATGCCCATCGCGTAAGCGGCGATGGCCATGCCTTCGATCACGATGTGCGGGTTGTAGCGCAGGATGTCGCGATCCTTGAACGTGCCCGGCTCGCCCTCGTCGGAATTGCAGATGAGGTACTTCTGGCCGGAAAAGGCCCGCGGCATGAAACTCCATTTCAACCCGGTAGGGAAGCCCGCTCCGCCGCGTCCGCGCAGCCCAGATTTCTTCACTTCCGCGATGACCTGCTCGGGCGGAATTCGTTCGGCGAGAACCTTTCTCAGCGCCCGATAGCCGCCGCGCGACTCGTAGTCCTTCAGTCGCCAGTTCAGGCCGGTGAGTCCTTTGAGAATGATGGCGTCCGGACCGAAGAAGTCGGGAGGAAGCGGCAGTTGCGGGGCGCTCACTTCAACTCCTCGATCAGCTCGTCGAGCTTGTCCGGCGTCATGAACGACAGCATCGTCTTGTCGTTGAGCAGGCACACCGGCGCATCGCCGCAGGCGCCCATGCACTCGGCCTCCTTGAGCGTGAAATGGCCGTCGGCCGTCGTTTCACCGAAAGCGATGCCGAGCTTGCGCTTGAGATGTTCCGCCGCCCGGTCCGCGCCGGCCAGCGCGCACGGCAGATTGGTGCAAACGGCGATCTTGTAGCGCCCGACCGGCTGCAGGTTGTACATGCTGTAGAAGGTGGCGACTTCCCACACCGCCACCGGCGGCATTCCGAGGTAGCCGGCCACGAACTCCACCGTCTCTGGGGAAATCCATCCCTTCTCTTCCTGGGCGATGGTCAGCGCGGCCATGACCGCGGATTGTCTGCGATCCGGCGGATACTTGGCCATCGCCTTGTCGATCTTGGCCAGAGCTTCGGGACTCAGCACCATCGGCGCGCTCAACGATCGATCTCTCCGAACACGATGTCCTGGGTGCCGATGATCGCCACCATGTCGGCGATCATGTGCCCCCGCGCCATCTCGTCCATGGCCGAAAGGTGCGCGAAACCGGGCGCGCGGATCTTCATGCGGTAGGGCTTGTTGGCGCCGTCGGAGACGAGATAGATGCCGAACTCGCCTTTCGGGGCCTCGACCGCGGCATAGACTTCGCCGGCGGGCACGTGAAAACCCTCGGTGAAGAGCTTGAAGTGATGGATCAGCTCTTCCATGTTGCTCTTCATCGCCACGCGCGAGGGCGGGGCCACTTTGTGGCTGTCCGTCATGACCGGGCCGGGGTTTTTTCGCAGCCAGTCGATGCACTGGCGAATGATGCGGTTCGATTGCCGCATCTCCTCGATGCGCACGAGGTAACGGTCGTAGCAGTCGCCATTGACGCCGACCGGCACGTCGAACTCCATGCGGTCGTAGACCGCGTAGGGTTGCTTCTTGCGCAGGTCCCAGGCCACGCCCGAGCCGCGCAGCATCGGGCCGGTGAAGCCGAGCGCGACGGCACGTTGGGGGGACACGACGCCGATGCCAACAGTACGCTGCTTCCAGATGCGGTTGTCGGTGAGCAGCGTCTCGTATTCGTCGACGAGCTTCGGGAAGCGGTTGGTAAAGTCCTCGATGAAGTCGAGCAGCGAGCCTTGCCGGTTCGCGTTGAGCGCCTGCACCTGCTTCTCATCGCGCAACGGCGATACCTTGTAGCGCGGCATGGAATCCGGCAGGTCACGGTAGACGCCCCCGGGGCGGTAGTAGGCGGCGTGCAGGCGCGCGCCGGACACCGCTTCGTAACAGTCCATCAGGTCTTCGCGTTCCCGGAAGCAGTACAGGAATACGGTCATCGCGCCGACGTCGAGCGCGTGCGCGCCGAGCCAGAGAAGATGATTGAGGATGCGCGTGATCTCGTCGAACATGACCCGGATGTACTGTGCCCGGATCGGCACCTCCACGCCGAGCAACCGCTCTATCGCCAGCACGTAGGCATGCTCGTTGCACATCATCGAAACATAGTCGAGCCGGTCCATGTACGGCACCGACTGCAGGAAGGTCTTGTGTTCGGCGAGCTTCTCGGTGGCCCGGTGCAGCAACCCGATGTGCGGATCGGCGCGCTGGATCACCTCTCCGTCGAGCTCGAGCACCAGCCTCAGCACCCCGTGCGCCGCCGGGTGTTGTGGGCCAAAGTTCATCGTGTAGTTGCGGATTTCAGCCATCGGATCTCGTGCGCTCGGCCTATTCCACATCTCCGTAGTGCTCCTCGCGCACCACACGCGGAACGATCTCGCGCGGCTCGATGGTGACCGGCTGGTACACCACCCGCTGCTGGTCCGGGTCGTAGCGCATCTCGACGTGCCCGGACAGCGGGAAGTCCTTGCGGAACGGATGGCCGACGAAGCCGTAGTCGGTCAGCAATCGCCGCAGGTCCGGATGTCCCGGGAACACGATGCCGAACAGGTCGAAGGCTTCGCGTTCATACCAGTTGGCGGAAGGCCACAGGTCGACCACCGAATCCATCTGCGGAAAATCGTCACTCCTGCAGTACGCAACCACCCGCAGCCGCCAGTTGTGCGCGAGCGAGAGCAGGTGATACACCACCGCAAACCGCGGGCCTTCGCGCGTCCCGTTCCCGAAATGCAGGTAGTCGACCCCGCACAGGTCGGTCAGCTGCTCGAAGCGCAGGCTGTCATCGTCGCGCAGCAGCCTGGCGCATTCGCGCAGATCGGTGGCGTCGACCGTGAGCGTCAACTCGCCCAGCGCGGACTTCAGGTCCCGCGCGCGCGCGCCGAGTGTCCTGCGCAGGTTGCCTTCCAGCGTGGCGAGTTTGTCGGGCATGGGGGCTTCAGCGGGCGATCGTGTTGCTGCGGCGGATCTTGTTCTGCAACTGGATGATGCCGTAGAGAAGCGCTTCCGCCGTGGGTGGACAGCCGGGCACATAGACGTCCACGGGCACGATGCGGTCACAACCGCGCACCACCGAGTAGGAGTAGTGGTAGTAACCGCCCCCGTTGGCGCACGAACCCATCGAGATCACCCAGCGCGGTTCGGCCATCTGATCGTAGACCTTGCGCAGCGCCGGGGCCATTTTGTTGCACAAAGTGCCGGCGACGATCATCACGTCGGACTGGCGCGGGCTGGGCCGGAACACCACGCCGAAGCGGTCCAAGTCGTAGCGCGAGGCGCCGGCGTGCATCATCTCCACCGCGCAGCAGGCCAGGCCGAAAGTCATCGGCCACAGCGAGCCGGTGCGCGTCCAGTTGATGACGTTGTCCAGGGTGGTGGTGACGAATCCGCGCTCAACCAGGCCTTCGGTAGCCATGTTCACACCTCGACTATTCCCATTCCAGCGCCCCCTTTTTCCACTCGTAGACGAACCCGACAACGAGGATCGCCAGGAATATGACCATGGCGACGAAGCCAAAGGTCCCGATCTCCTCGAACACGACCGCCCACGGGAAGAGGAAGGCGATCTCCAGATCGAACAGAATGAACAGGATGGCGACGAGGTAATAGCGCACGTCGAACTTCATGCGCGCGTCCTCGAAGGCCTCGAAGCCGCATTCGTATGGAGAGAGTTTCTCGGCGTCGGGCCGATGCACGCCCAGCAGCCGGCTCAGCAACGCGCCGAGCAAGGGCAACGCGACTCCGATCGCGAGGCCGACGAAGATGAACAGGAGGATTGGAAAGTACTGCTCCAGCATTCGTGGCTTTGGTACTGCGCGCCCGCGCAGAATGAAATCGGTTCCCTTCGGCGGCGCTGCGCCCGTGCCTGCGTGGACGGGGCGCCGCGCCATGCTCTGGAAGAATGGTGCCGATGGTGAGACTCGAACTCACACGGCTTTCGCCACCGCCCCCTCAAGACGGCGTGTCTACCAATTTCACCACATCGGCATGTCCGGCAAAGGTCCGGGACGGGAGCTTCCCCGTGCCCGGCACCCTCAAGCTATTTCGGGATCTCCTCGGCCTTCGATCCGGTGTCCTCCCGTGCAGGTGCCGGCGCGCTGGACGGCGTCGGCACCGTGGACGCCGGCACCTGCTGCTGTCCGTGCGTGGACATCACGCCTTGGGGTTCCCCTTTGTGGGCCGAGAAATAGCTCAGCCCCAGGCTGGTCAGGAAGAACACCGTGGCCAGGACGGCAGTCGAGCGGCTCAGGAAATTGGCCGAGCCGCTCGCGCCGAACAAGCTGCCGGCCGAACCGCTGCCGAAGGCCGCCCCCATGTCCGCGCCCTTGCCGTGCTGTAGCAGCACGAGCCCGATTACGCACAGTGCGGTCAGCACATGCAAAACCAGTACGATGATTTCCATTCAAGCTCTTTCCAGTGCGCTGCGATCCGCCGCCAGGCAGATCGCGCAAAACTCCTCGGCGTCCAGCGAAGCTCCGCCCACCAAGCTCCCGTCGATATCTGGCATGGCGAACAATGCAGCGGCGTTGGACGCCTTCACGCTGCCACCATAGAGGATCTGTATCGCGCCCGCCGCCTCGACCGATGCAGCCGCGATGCGGCCACGAATGAAGGCATGCACCGCCTGCGCCTGTTCGGGGGACGCCGTCCTCCCGGTGCCGATGGCCCACACCGGTTCGTAGGCGACTACCGAACGCCCCAGGCCCTGGACACCGACTCGTTCCATCACTGCGCCCAGCTGCCGGGCAACGACCTGCTCGGTGACCCCGGCCTCGCGCTCCGCTAGCGTCTCGCCCACGCAGACGATCGGCGCCATGCCGGCATCCAGAACTGCCTGCGCCTTGAGCGCGACCGTCTCGTCACTCTCACCATACAGGCTGCGCCGTTCCGAGTGCCCCACGATGACGTAACGGCATCCGAACTCCTTCAACATGGTCGCGGAAACTTCTCCGGTGAAGGCACCCTTGGGGTGGTGACTGACGTTCTGCGCGCCCCAGGCCACCGGAGTACCGGTCAGCACCCTTTGAGCCTGTGCGAGGTAGGGGAACGGCACGCACACCGCACAAGTCGAGGCCCGAAACCCGAAAGCCGCCTTGGCGATCGCCTCGAGCAGGCGCTGGTTGTCCGGCAGACTGCCGTGCATCTTCCAGTTGCCCGCTACGAGCCGCTGCCGCATGCCCCAGTCCGCTGAAAAAGCGCAGGAATTCTACCGGCCGGGGCGCACCGGGGTCAACGCCGATCGCCATGCGCACTGGGCTGCGCGAGCGCAGGCAGCGACTCCGCAGCGCGAACTGCGAGAGGCCTTCGCCGGGCACCGGCCCGAGCGACATGGCAGCGCCGAGACCCGAAGGTCAGCGTGCGCCGCTACAGCCCGGCCAGTCCGGCCTCAGCCAAACCTTCCGGTGATGTAATCCTCGGTGGCCTTGTGCTTGGGTTTGAGAAAGATCGTGTCGGTCGCGCCGAACTCGATCATCTCCCCCAGATACATGTACGCGGTGTAGTCGGAGACCCGGGCAGCCTGCTGCATGTTGTGCGTGACGATGAGGATCGTCACCTTGTCTTTCAGGTCGTTGATGAGTTCTTCGATGCTCGCCGTGGCGATGGGGTCGAGCGCGGAGGTCGGCTCGTCGAACAGCATGATCTCCGGCTCGGTGGCCAGCGCCCGCGCGATGCACAGCCGTTGCTGCTGGCCGCCGGACAAGTTGAACGCGAGATCGTTCAGGCGATCCTTGACCTCGTCCCAGAGCACTGCTCCGCGCAGCGCCTGTTCGACCTTCTCGTCGAGGATCGCCACATTGCGTACGCCGCGCACGCGCAGCCCGTAGGCGACGTTCTCGTAAATGGACTTCGGGAACGGATTCGGTTTCTGGAACACCATGCTGATGCGCATGCGCACCTCGATCGGATCGACATGCGCGCCCAGCAGATTGGTGTTGTCGGGATAGAAGCGGATCTCGCCTTCGTAACGGTTGCCGGGATAGAGGTCATGCATGCGGTTGAAACAGCGCAGGAAGGTGGATTTGCCGCATCCGGATGGGCCGATCAGCGCGGTCACCTTGCGCTCGTAGACCGGCAGGCTGATGTTCTTCAGCGCGTGGAACGCGCCATAGTAGAAATTCAGGTTCCGGGCTTCCGCTTTCACAGGCGGCGCGGCCTGCGACTGGTTCGCGCCCGGGTGCTTGCCCAGCGAGACAGTGAGTGCGGTGTCTACCATTTGACCTTCTTTCGCAGCCGGTAGCGTACATAGATCGCCAGCGCGTTCATCGAAACCGTCATGACGACCAGGACCAGGCCCGCCGCGGCGGCGTTCTGGTGAAAGGCGGCTTCCGGGCGCGACGTCCAGTTGAACATCTGGATCGGCATGACCGTGAAAGGCGACATCACCCAGTCGAACAGCCCTGCCGGCGGGTCGCCGGTGAACGGCGCGGGCGGCAGAAAGGCGATGAAGGTGAGCGCGCCGATGGTGATGACCGGCGCCGTCTCGCCGATGGCGCGCGCCATCCCGATGATTACGCCGGTCAGGATGCCCGGGATCGAATACGGCAGGATATGATCGGCGGTGGTCTGCCACTTGGTCGCGCCCAGCGCCATCGCGCCCTCCCGGATCGCACGCGGAATCGAGCGGATCGCCTCGCGCGTGGCCACGATCACGACCGGCAGGATGAGCAGCGCCAGCGTCAGCCCGGCGGACAGGATGCTCTGGCCGAAACCGAACTGATAGACGAAAAGACCCAGCGCGAGCAGGCCGTAGATGATGGACGGCACGCCCGCCAGGTTTGTCACGTTGATCTCGATGATGTCGGTCACCCAGTTGCGCGGCGCATACTCCTCCAGATAGACCGCGCCCGCGACTCCGAGCGGGATCGCGGCGGCCGCCGTCACCAGCATGACCAGCGTGGTACCGACCCACGCCGAGAGGATGCCCGCCTGTTCGGGCCGCCGCGAGGGGAAGTTCAGAAAGAAGTCGGGCGACAGGCGCGCTGCACCGTCGAGCGCCATCCCCGCGAAAAGCGAGGCGAAGGTGAGCACACCGACCATCAGCGCCAGCAGCCCGACGACGGAGAAAACCAGGTCCCAGCGCTTGTGGCGGGTGATGAGCGCGCGGATTTCCTCGACCGACTGACGCATCATGCTGGTTGGCGTATCCCCTAGTAGGCTTGACGAAAGCGGCGGGTCAGGTAGTGCCCCAGGATGTTGAAGATCAGCGTCATCAACGCCAGCGTCAGGCCCGCGGCGAATATGGTCTGATAGCCGATGCTGCCGTGGGGCAGATCGCCCAGGGCCACCTGCACGATATAGGCGGTAATGGTCGCCGCGGGCTCGAGCGGGTTCCAGGTCAGATTGGGCTGCATCCCGGCGGCGATGGCCAGAATCATGGTCTCGCCCACGGCCCGAGAGATCCCCAGGATATAGGCGGCCGCGATTCCCGAAAACGCCGCGGGCGTGACCACGCGGATCGCCGTCTGGAAGCGCGTGGCGCCCATCGCATAGGAGCCTTCGCGCATGGCCATCGGCACGGCGCGCATGGCGTCTTCGGAGACGGACGCAACATAGGGAATGATCATGATGCCCATCACGATACCGGCCGAGAGCAGGTTGAATCCCGGCAGGCCGGGAATGAGCGCCTGCAGCAGCGGCGTGACATAGAGTAGGGCGAAGTAGCCGTAGACCACCGTGGGCACGCCGCCCAGCATCTCGAGAAAAGGTTTGGCCACCTCGCGCACCGAGAACGGCGCGAACTCCGACAGGTAGATCGCGATGATGGTGCCCAGTGGGATGGCCACGGCGAGCGCAACCATGGAACTCACCAGCGTCCCGGAGAGCAGGACCATGATGCCGTAATGCGCGTCGTCGAACAGCGGCGTCCACTGCGTGTCGGTCAGGAACTCCCACAGCGACACGTGCCGGAAGAACTCGAAGGATTCTTTCACCAGGATGAACACGATGCCGATGGTGACCGCGACCGACACGCAGGCGGCGAGAAAGAGGATCCCTTCGATGAAGCGCTCGCGCAGGTGGCGCGTGGTTCTCTTCGCGAGACGCCGGCTGATGGTCGCGGGGGGCAACGTGTCCAGTCCCTGGGCTGAGGCGATCGAGGTCATTGTTCGCGGCTTGCGCCTATTCTATTTCACCTTGAGACGCGCTTGACCCGCCGGCCTTAACGGGTCAGGCGTGGACGGCAAACGGGAGAGGCGCTGCCCCTCCCGTGTACTTCATGCTCGGCGAGTCAGCTTCAGAGTTTCGCCTCCATCGTCATCAGCTGTTCGATGGTGAGCCCCACCTTGTTCTCGCCGCCGTACTTGGTACCGACGATGTTCCTGGAGAAGTGGTCCAGATTGTAGGCGTAGGCCTTGGGCGGCAGTGGAACATACTTCACTTCGCGCACGAGGTTATCCGCGTTCTTCATGTAGAACTCTACGAACTCGCGGATCTCCGGGCGTTGCGCGGACTTGGCGTTGACATAGATGAAAATCGGGCGCGACAGCGGCTGATAGCTGCCGTCCAGGACGCTTTCGATGGACGGGGCAACCGCCTTGGCGCCGGCCTTCTCGGCGATCCTGACGGCTTTGAGCTTGTCGCTGTTTTCCGAGAAATAGGCGAAACCGAAATACCCGATCGCGTTCTCGTCGCGCGACACGCCCTGCACCAGCACGTTGTCGTCTTCCGATGCCGTGAAATCGCCGCGGCTCGCCTTGGATTTGCCGTTGATCGCTTCGGTGAAGTAGTCGAAAGTGCCGGAGTCCGCGCCCGCGCCGTAGAGGGCGAGCGGCCGATCGGGCCAGTTCGGATTGACTTGTTTCCAGGTCTTGATCCGGCCCTGCGCGGCGGGTTCCCACATCTTCTTCAACTCGGCGACGGTCATCGTCTCCGCCCAGGTGTTCTTGGGATGGATCACCACGGTGAGCGCGTCGTAGGCGACCGGCAGCTCGATGTACTCGACGCCGTTCTTGCGGCATTCCTCCATCTCCTTCCTGAGGATCGGACGCGAAGCGTTGGAAACGTCGGTCTCGCCGCGGCAGAACTTCTTGAATCCGCCGCCGGTACCGGAAATGCCGACCGTGACCTTGACTTTGCCTTTCTTCGCGCGCTGAAAGTCCTCCGCGACCGCCTCCGAGATCGGGAAGACCGTCGAAGAACCGTCGATCTTCACGGTCTGGGAGTGGGCAGCCGGAGCGACGGCGCCAAGCGCACCGGCCAGAGTGAGCGCTGCGGCGGACACCAACACACGGTAGGACTTGGACATACGGGGCTCTCCTGTAGGCATTGGGGAAAACGCCCGGAATTCTAGGTCTCGATTGTGACAATCTGATTGCAGCGCAACCGGCCCGCCCCGGGGTGCCGCGTCACCGGCGTTCGTTTCCGGACCTATGCGACCGCTTGGGCGCGGATCGTTTCGGCCAGCGACTGCGCCAGCCGCGCGATCGTCTCGCGCCCCTCGCCCTCGACCATCACGCGGATCACCGGCTCGGTCCCCGAGGCGCGCAACAGCACCCGCCCCCTGCCTTTGAGCGAGGACTCGGTATCCTTCAGCGCCGCCTGCACGGCTGGATTGGCGCGGAAATCGAACGCGCGTTCGACTTTCACGTTGACCAGCACCTGCGGGTAGAGCGTGAGCTCCGCGGTCAGCTCCGCCAGCGAGCGGTTTTGCGCGCGCATCGCGTGCAAAACCTGGAGCGCCGAGACGACGCCGTCGCCGGTCGTGTGCTTGTCCAGGATGATGATATGCCCGGAATTCTCCCCGCCCAGCAGCCAGCGGTTTTCCTGCAGTTTCTCCAGGACATAGCGGTCGCCGACCGGCGCGCGGGCAAACGGAATTCCGCGCCTGGCCAGCGCCTGCTCCAGCCCGAGATTGGTCATCAGCGTGCCCACGACGCCGCCCTTCAATTCGGCGGCATCCTGGCGAAAGCGCGCGATCGCAAACAGGAGCTGATCGCCGTCGTAGATCCGTCCCAGGTGGTCCGCCATGAGCACACGGTCGCCGTCTCCGTCGAAGGCCACCCCGAGGTCCGCAGCGCTTTCGCGCACCGCCTGCTCGAGCGCGCCCGGATGCACGGCGCCGCACTCTCGATTGATATTGAACCCGTCGGGCTGGTTGCCGACGACATGGACATCCGCCCCCAGCTCATGGAACACGTGGCCGGCGATGTGGTATGTGGCGCCGTGCGCGCAGTCCACGGCGATCTTCACCCCGCGCAGGTCGAGCTGATTGGGAAAAGTGCTCTTGCAGAATTCGATGTAGCGTCCCGCGGCGTCATTGAGCCGCCGCGCCTTGCCGAGCTGGGCGGAAGGCATGGTCTTGATCGGCGCGTCGAGCAGCCGCTCGATCTCCTGCTCGGTCGCGTCCGGAAGCTTGTTGCCGTCGCTTGAGAAAAACTTGATGCCGTTGTCCTCGAAAGGATTGTGCGAGGCCGAGATGACGATGCCCGCCTGCAGGCGCAACGCGCGCGTCAGGTAGGCCACCGCCGGGGTCGGCATCGGCCCGGCAAGATAGATATCGACGCCCGCCGCCGACAGTCCCGCCTGCAGCGCCGATTCCAGCATGTAGCCCGACACGCGCGTGTCCTTGCCGATCAGCACCGCGGGATGCTCCCCCGGCGGCAGCTCCGCGCCGGCGGCGAGTACTCGGCCGGCGGCATATCCCAGATGCATGACCAGATCCGGCGTGATCGGCGGCTCGCCGACCCGGCCGCGTACGCCATCGGTTCCGAAATGTTTTCTCGCTTCCTTCATGACGGGATCGAACCGTCCTCCAGCGCGCGCCACACGAGCAGCGCGTCGCGCGTGGGCGCCACATCGTGCACCCGCACAATCGCGGCGCCGCGCTGCACGGCGAGCAGCGCCGCCGCAACGCTGGCGGGCATGCGCTCCTCAACCGCGCGGCCCACGATTCTACCCAACAGGCTCTTGCGCGAAAGACCCGCAAGCACTGGATAGCCCAAGGCGGTCAACCGCGGCAGCTCGCGCAGCAGCGCCAGATTGTGCTCCACGGTCTTGCCGAACCCGAAACCCGGATCGATCACGATGCGGCTGCGCGCGACGCCCGCCGCCTGCGCCGCCCGCGCCCGCGCGGCGAGGAAGTCCGCGACCTCTCGCACCACGTCGTGATAGAAGGGCGCTGCCTGCATCGTGCGCGGCTCGCCCTGCATATGCATGATGCACACCGCGCAGTCGGTCGCGGCGACCGCCTCCAGGGCTCCGGGAGCGCGCAGGCCGAGGATATCGTTGATCATGGCCGCGCCGGCGGCAATCGCCTCACGCATCAGTTCGGGCTTGCACGTATCGACCGAAACGGGCACGCCCAGCCCGGCAATCGGTTCCAGCACCGGCAGCACGCGCCTGCGCTCTTCCTCGAGGCTAACCGGTTCGGCACCCGGGCGCGAGGACTCCCCGCCGAGGTCCAGGAGATCGGCGCCTTCGTCGACCAGGCGCTTGGCCTGTGCGATTGCCGCTGCGCGGTCGAAGAACTGCCCGCCGTCGGAAAAGGAGTTCGGGGTGACGTTGATCACGCCCATGATCAGCGGGCGCGACAGCGGGAGCGCGTATCGCCCCGCCTGCAAGACGGTGGCGCCCGTGCGGTGCGTGGCACCGCGTTGGCCTGCGTCGGTCACCGCGAACGGCATTGGCGCCCGGAAGGCAGGGCAAAGAAAAAGGGCGAGGTTCCTTTCCTCACCCTTCGATGGAGCGTGCCTCTGGCGCCTGGCACCGCGAGCCCGCCGCGCAGCTCAGGTGCCCCGTGCGGGCGTGGTGGTTGCCGCGGGGGAGGGCGTGTTGCTGCCCGAAGCGCTCGACGGCGAAGTCGTCGTAGCAGCGGGCTTGGGCGGGCGCGGCGGACGGCCCTGCATGATGTCGTTGACCTGGTCGCTGTCCAGTGTTTCCCACTCCAGCAGCGCCTGAGCCATCGCTTCCACCTTGTCGCGGTTTTCCTCGATCAGACGGCGAGCAAGTGCGTACTGCTCGTCGATGATGCGGCGGATCTCCGCGTCGACCTTTTGCATGGTCGCCTCGGACAGATTCTTGTGGGTCGTGATCGAGCGCCCGAGGAAGATCTCGCCCTCGTTTTCGCCGTAGACCATGGTGCCCAGTTCCTTGCTCATGCCCCACTGGGTGACCATCCTGCGCGCCATGTCGGTCGCGCGCTCGAAGTCATTGGCTGCGCCGGTGGTCATCTGCCCCATGAAGATCTCCTCGGCGATGCGGCCGCCGAACAAAACCGCGATGTTCTGCAGGATCTGCTCGCGGTCCAGGCTGTAGCGGTCTTCCTGCGGCAGCTGCATGGTGACGCCGAGCGCCCGCCCGCGGGGAATGATCGTGACCTTGTGCACCGGATCGGTCTTGGGGAGCAATTTCGCCACCACCGCGTGGCCGGACTCGTGATACGCGGTATTGCGCCGCTCGTGCTCTGGCATGACCATGGACTTGCGCTCCGCGCCCATCATGATCTTGTCCTTGGCGCGCTCGAAGTCTTCCATGTCCACCAGCCGTTTGTTGGCCCGGGCGGCAAACAGCGCGGCCTCGTTCACCAGGTTCGCCAGATCCGCGCCGGAGAACCCGGGCGTGCCTCGCGCCAGGATATCCGGACGCACGTCGGGCGCAACCGGCACCTTGCGCATGTGCACCATCAGGATCTGCTCGCGGCCGCGAATGTCGGGCAGCGGCACCACGACCTGGCGGTCGAAACGCCCCGGACGCAGCAGCGCCGGGTCGAGCACGTCCGGACGGTTGGTGGCGGCGATCACGATCACCCCGGAGCCGGTCTCGAAGCCGTCCATCTCCACCAGCAACTGGTTGAGCGTCTGCTCGCGCTCGTCGTTGCCGCCTCCGAGCCCGGCGCCGCGCTGGCGGCCGACCGCGTCGATCTCGTCGATGAACACGATGCAGGGCGCGTGCTTCTTGGCCTGCTCGAACATGTCGCGCACGCGCGCCGCGCCCACTCCGACGAACATCTCGACGAAGTCAGAGCCCGAGATCGAGAAGAACGGCACCTTCGCCTCGCCGGCGATCGCCTTGGCAAGCAGCGTCTTGCCGGTGCCGGGAGAGCCCACCATCAACACCCCGCGCGGAATCCGCCCGCCGAGCTTCTGGAACTTGCCGGGATCTCGCAAAAAGTCCACCAGTTCGGCCACTTCCTCCTTCGCTTCCTCGCAGCCGGCGACGTCGGCGAAGGTCACCGTGTTGTTCGACTCGTCGAGCATGCGCGCGCGGCTCTTGCCGAATGAAAACGCGCCGCCGCGGCCTCCGCCCTGCATCTGGCGCATGAAGAAGATCCACACGCCGATCAGCAGCAGCATCGGGAACCAGGACACGAAGATGTTCATCAGCAGCGAGGGCTCTTCCTCGGGCTTGGCTTCCACCGTCACCCCGGCTTTCAGGAGGTCGGAAACCAGCCAGGGATCGGAGGGCGAATACACTGTGTACTTGCGCCCGTCGGTCTTCTGCACGCGCAGCACGCGCCCCTCGATGGTCACTCTGGAGACCACTCCCTGCTTTACCTCGTCGATGAACTGGGAGTAGTCCATCGTCGACTGCTGCTGCTGGCGGGCGCTGAACTGATTGAACACCGTCATCAGCACCAGCGCGATGACGAGCCAGATGGCGACATTCTTGATCAGGTTGTTCAAAGCTGCTCCTTGCGACGCGGGCGTGCTCCGCCGCGTGAATCGAAGTTCATTCTAAACCGAAACGAGGGCCCGGCCCACCGCTCGAGCGCCGCGCGCGCAGGCCACGCGCGAGCAAATAGAACTCGCTGGACCGGTCGCGGGAGGCCTTCGGCTTGCGCGCACTGACCGAGTCGAACGCCTGGCGCATGCGGTCGCGCAGCTCGTCCATCCCGGCGCCCTGAAAGGCTTTGACTAGCAACGACCCACCCGGTTTCAAGTGCGCCAGCGCGAAATCGAGTGCCAGTTCGACCAGATCGGCGGACCGGGCCTGGTCGCTCGCCGATACGCCGCTGATATTGGGGGCCATGTCGGAGAGCACAAGGTCCACGTCGCGCCCGCCCAGGGCCTGTTCGAGCGCTCGCAGCGTCGCTTCCTCGCGAAAATCGCCGCGCACGACCGCCACTCCGGGGATCGGCTGCACCGGCAGAACATCCAGCGCGACGAGGCGCCCCTGGGGCCGGAGCATGGGCGCGACGACTTGCGCCCACCCACCGGGGGCGGCGCCCAGATCCACCACCAGCATCCCCGGCTTCACCAGGCGGTCGCGCTGGAGAATCTCCAGCAGCTTGAAAGCAGCGCGCGACCGGTAGCCTTCCTTGCGCGCCCGCTTCACGAAGGGATCGGAGACGTGCTCCTGCATCCACGCGTGACTGCGCCTGCTCCTGGCCATAGAATCCTGGGCTCCTACCTGCGCCGGAGTTCCCCGATTTGATCGTCCTCTCACCCGCCGAGCGCAGCGCGCTCAAGGCGCGCGCCCACCGGCTCGGCCCGGTCGTCCTGCTGGGCGACAAGGGGCTGAGCGAAGCCGCCCTGATCGAAATCGACCGCAGCCTGCGTGCCCATGAGCTGATCAAGATTCGCGTCGCCGAGGCCGGGCGCCGCCAACGCGACGCCCTGCTCGAGGAGATCTGCCGCCGGCTGGAAGCCGCGCCGGTTCAGCACATCGGCAGGATGCTCGTGGTGTACCGCCCCCGCGCCGAGGAACCCCCATCGGCCAGCCCTCGCCGCCGCGCACGACCACCCGCACGGCTGCCCAAGCGCAGCTTTCAGAACCGCTAAACCCAGAATCCGCATGCACCATCCGAGGTGCCGGGACACCAGAAAAGCCACGCATCGATACCCGGTTTCGTACCGCTGCGTGTCTTGGCACTTGATGGCGTCGGTAGAAGCTGATTTCCTCGGTCGCCAAATGGTTGGTCCGCCCTTGACATTCAGACGTACCTGACGTCCAGGATCTCGTACTCCTTCACCCCGCCGGGGGCCTGGACTTCGGCGACGTCTCCCGAGTATTTGCCGATCAGCGCGCGCGCGATCGGCGAGCTGATCGAGATCTTGCCGTTCTTGATGTCGGCTTCGTCCTCGCCGACGATCTGATAGGTCACCGACTCGCCGCTTTCCAGGTCGGCGAGATCCACGGTCGCGCCGAAGACGCAGCGCCCGTCCGCGTCCAGGTGGCGCGGATCGATGATCTGGGCGTTGGCGAGTTTGGCCTCGAGTTCCAGAATGCGGCCCTCGATGAAACTCTGGCGTTCCTTCGCCGCCTCGTATTCGGCATTCTCCGAAAGGTCGCCGTGGGTGCGCGCGTCCTGGATCGCGCCGATGATTCTCGGTCGCTCGACCGTTTTCAGATGGTGCAGCTCGCGGCGCAGCAGCTCCGCGCCCTTTGCGGTCAATGGAATCTTTCTCATCTTGCCGGACTGAATCCTCTTTAGGCAGCGCCAATGATCACCGACGGTGGCGGGTCGCGACGGGAGGCCGCCGCGGGTGCCGGTCAATGCAGCCTCGCGTGCAGCTCCTGGAGCGAGTGGACGCGCAGCTCGCGCATGCCTTCCATCCCGGTGCAGGCGGCCCGCGCACCGGCTAGCGTCGTGAAATAGGTCACCCGGCCCTGCAGCGCCGAGCGCCGTATGGAGTAGGAATCCTGGATCGACACCGGGTGCTCATCCACCGTGTTGATGATCATGGCGATCTCGCCGTTCTTGATCATGTCCACGATGTGCGGCCGGCCTTCGGTGACCTTGTTGACCGGCGTGACGTTGAGGCCCGCCCCCGATAAGGCGGCCGCGGTGCCCCGGGTGGCGAGCAGCTGGAAGCCGAGCCGTGCCAGGGCGCGGGCGATCTCGATGATCTTCGGCTTGTCGGCGTTCTTCACGCTGATGAACACCTTGCCGCTGGCGGGCAGGCGCACGCCCGCCGCGAGC